>JBAQGP010000226.1:0-17344 GCA_049287845.1 Solirubrobacteraceae bacterium
GCACCGCCGCCGACGCGATGGCGGCGCTGGCGCACGCCGGTGTCCCGGCCGCGCCCGTGCGGACGCCGCAGGAGGCGGTGCACGACCACCGCGTGACCGCGCGGGGGGAGACGGTGGCCGTCGAGCATCCCACTCGCGGCGTGATCAACGGCCTGCGCACCGCCGGAGTGCCCGTGAGGCTGTCGGCGTCGCACGTCGGCTTCGACCGGCCCGCGCCCAGGCTGGGCGAGCACACCGCCGAGGTCCTGGGCGGGCTCGCCGGCTACGACGGCGAGCGCCTGCAGTCGCTGCGCGAGCAGGGAGTGGTCTGATGGGCAGCGAGAAAATGACGACACCGGACGCGCGGGCGGCGGACGATTGGGATCCGTCCGGCCCGGAAGCAAGCGCCGATCCGCTGGGAGTACAGGCGCGGCTTCGAGAACGGTGCCCGGTGGCATGGACCGGCCGCCTGGGCGACGGGTTCTGGGCTCTGACGCGCTACGACGACGTCGTGATGGCGGCTCGTAACACCGCGGTCTTGAGCAACGCGGGCAACCCCAGGTTCGGCAGTCGTCTGTCTCCGCCGATTGAGAGCGACCGGCCCGAGCACACGGTCTACCGGCGCATCCTGTCGCCGTACTTCTCCCGTGACCGCCTGGCCGCGCTTGAGCCGGCGGTCCGCGACCTGGTGGACGGGCTTCTGGATCCGTTGCTGCGGGCTGGTGAAGGCGACCTGGTGCCGGGATTCACGTCGCCGCTTCCCGTGAGGGTGTTGTGCGCTCTGCTGCGGATCCCGGTCGACGATGCTGCGAACATCAAGCGGTGGTCAGACGAGGTGTTTGCCTCGATGGAGGAGCGCGGGAACGATCCGGTGCGTCGTCAGGCAGCGGAGGAGCGGCTGCAGGCGTATGGGCGAGCGCTGGTCGCCGAGCGGATGAGCCTTGAGCTGGACCCGGACGAGGATCTCATCACCGGCCTGATCACAAAGCAGGTCGGAGATCGCCGCATGACCAACGACGAGATCGTCGCGATGATCCGTCTGCTGCTGTCAGCGGGTCACAACTCCACGACGAACGCGCTCGGCAACAGCATCCTGGCGCTGGCGCGCGACCCCGAGTTACAGGAGCGCCTCCGAGCCACGCCGAGCGAGATCCCGAGCGCCGTGGACGAACTGCTGCGGTACGAGAGCCCGGTGATGGCGACGAAGCGGCTCGCGGTGCAGGATCTCGAAGTGAGGGACCGCCTGATCCGAGCCGGCGAAGCGGTGTTCCTGGTCTGGAGCTCCGCCAACCGCGACGAGCGGCATTTTGACCGGCCTGACGAGTGCCTCATCGACCGTGATCCGCAAGACCATGTCGCGTTCGGCCGCGGCATCCATCGATGCGTGGGCATGACGCTGGCGCTGATCGAGCTGCGAATCGCGTTTGAACGGCTGTTGGCGCGGACGCGTCGGTTCGGCCTGGCCGGCCCGGTGCAGCGCACCAGCTGGGAGCGCCTGGGCGTGAGCTCGATGCCGATGTCTTTTGAACCCCGGTGAGGAGGGACGTACGTGTCAGCCCAAACACCCTCAGGATCCACGCCGGCGCCGCTCGACAGCCGTGCACGACGCCCGCCGGCCGACTGGGACCCGCTGTCCGAGACGGCCGTCGCTGACCCATTCGCCGCTCATGCCCACCTCCGCAGCCGCTGTCCCGTGGCGTTCAGCGAGCGCTGGGGCGGCTTCTGGGCTCTCACGCGGTATGAGGACATCGTGGCGGCGGCGCTGGACACGGACACCTTCATCAGCGGCCAGAAGACGACGATCCCGGATTCGACCGGACCCGGGCGACCGCCGCGGCCGCCACTGGAGTGCGACCGACCGCAGCACACTCAGTACCGACGAGTGCTGGCGCCGTACTTCTCCAAAGAGCGCATCCGCGAATGGGAGCCGAAGATCCGGACGATCGCCGTGCAACTGCTGGAGCCGGTGCTTGCCGAACCGGAATGCGATCTGCTTGCTGAGGTAGCCCTGCCGATGCCGGCGGTGGTGTTGTGCGCGATGCTGCAACTGCCCAGCGAGGATTGGCGACTGCTCAAGAGCTGGTCGCTCGAGATAATCGACGCGGCGCGATCCGAGGACGCCGCGCGTCACCGCACGGCCAACGACGCCATCTATGGGTACGTGCGTACCGTTGTGGAGGACCGGCGGGGTGCACCCCGTGACCCCGAGGCCGATCTCATCACCGGCCTGCTGGATCTGCGCGTCAACGGGCAGCCGCTTGACGACGACGAGATCACCGGGGTCATCCGCCTCCTGCTTCAGGCGGGACACAATACGACCACAAACGGGATCGGCAGCGCGTTCATGCATCTGGCAGCGCACCCGGATGCCCAGGCGAGGCTCCGCGACCGGCCCGAGCTGATCCCGGAAGCGGTCGATGAGATTCTTCGCGCGTTCTCGCCGGCACAGCTCATGGGCCGCAGCCTGGCCCGGCCCGTGGAGATCCACGGCCGGCCCCTGGAGCCGGGCGACAAGGTGGCCCTGCTATGGGCGGCGGCCAACCGGGATCCTGCCGTGTTCGACGATCCGGACACCGTGGATCTGGAGCGTGGCGGCAACCGACACGTCGCCTTCGGTTACGGCATCCATCGCTGTCTGGGGGCGGATCTCGCAAGGACCGAGATGCGCATCGCGATCGAGGAACTGCTGGCGCGCACGACCGCTTTTCACCTGGTCGGCCCGGCACCCCAGGTGGGATGGCCGAGCGTCGGTCCCGCGTCGGTGCCGGTCCGGCTTCGCCCGGCGTAGGGCCGGCCGGACGCTCGGGACGCGACATCGACGCCGCTGCGGCCAGGCTGGGTCGGCGGGAGCGTGCCCACGTGAACGAGGTCCTCGTCGCCCGACACCGATCTTCGACCGCCGGCTCGAGGCCGTGGGATACGAGCTGCTGTTCCGGGGCCGGGCACGTCAACACGCCGTCGTCTCCGATGACGAGGATGCGACGGCCACGGTCGTGCTCCAGATGGCCGCGGTTTCGGGCTTTGGCAACGTACGGCAACGCGTGGAAACGTCCTCGGCCAAGGGGGCAGGGGGCGCGCACCGACGTCGGTCTGTCGACCAGCTGCGGCCACGCCAACGGTCGCTGATGCGATGAGACACCTGAAATCAGCGTGACCCGGGTTTCATGCCACCCGCTCGCGGAGGGGCGTAAAAAGGCGCCGACGCGTTGGGGGCCAAGGTGACCTGGATGTCGAGGCCGCCTTGCGGTCCTGGGCGAGCGGTCAGGTTGGCGCCGTGGGCGGTGGCGATGGCCTTCACGATCGTGAGGCCGAGCCCGTGGCCGTCGGCCGGGCCGACGCGTTGGGCGCCGAGCCGCTGGAAGGGTTTGAACAGACGGTCCACTTCGACGAATGGGACGACGGCTCCTGCGTTGCTGACCGTCAGGCGAGGGCCATCGGGTGTGGCGTTAGTCGAAATCTCCACGGTGCCATCGGCGACGTTGTGGCGGATCGCGTTGTCGAGCAGGTTCGCGACCAGGCTCGCAACAAGGCCGGTGTCGCCGATCGCGTGAGCCTCGTCGAGGGTCGCGTTGATCTGGACCCCGCGGCGCTGTGCATCAGGCCGGCGGCTGACGACGATGTGCCGCGTGAGCGCAGCGAGGTCGAATGGCTCCCAGGACTCGACGCCACGTTCGCTGGTGGCGAGTGTCAGCAGCGCGTCGATCAGTCGCTCCTGTTGGCCTGATAGCTGCAGTGCTTCCTCACAGGTTGAGCGCAGGGCCGGGGCGTCGGCGTCCGGGTCGGCGAGCGCGACCTGTAGCAGCGTTCGCTGGCCGGCGAGTGGCGTCCGTAGCTCATGGGAGGCGTTGGCGACGAACTGACGCTGGGACTCGAATGACGCCTGTAGCCGTTCGAACAGGGCGTCGAGCGTTCGACCGAGCTCGGTGAGCTCGTCATCGGGGCCTTCAAGGCTGAGTCGGCGGTCCAGATTGGTGGCCGAGATCTGCTGGGCCGCGGTCGTGATCGCCCGCAGCGGCCGCAGGAACCTCCCCGCCAGCCACCAGGCGGCCAGCACTCCGATGGCAATCGCTGCCAGCGCGAGCAGGAACGGCCAGGGGGTGAACCGAGGGCCCGCGGCACTCTGCCGAGCAGCGGCAGCAGCGCCTGGGTGGAAGGCCGTCTGGCTGTGTCCGAAGAAGACATTGGCGGTCCCGAACAGGACGCTGGAGGCGAGGAATAGAACGACGACCAGTCCGACGAACACGCCCGAGTACAGCAGCGCGAGCTGCACCCGCAGAACGGGACGCTGGTGGTGGAGCAGACCGGTAACGGATTCAGGTAGCCGCATCATTCGGCTCCGATCCGGTAGCCGGCCTCACGGACCGTGTGGATCATGGCCGGGTCGCCGAGTTTGGCGCGCAGCCGCCGGATCGTCGTCTTCACTGTCGTCGTGAACGGGTCGGTGTACTCGTCCCAGGCTCGCTCCAGCAGCTCCTCGGCGGAAAGGACGCGATCCTGCGATGAGAGCAGGCACTCAAGCACCGAAAGCTCCTTCGGGCTGAGCTCAAGGCGCCGCCCGGCCCGGAACGCGACACGCCGGCCACAGTCGAGCGTCACGTCACCGCACTCGAGGGTCGGCGCCAGCGGGGTGGCGGCGCGGCGGGCGAGCGCCCGGACTCGGGCGACCAGCTCAGCGAAGTCAAACGGCTTGGGCAGGTAGTCATCGGCACCCAATCCCAACCCGTCGACGCGCTCCTTGACGGTGCCGGCCGCGGTAAGCATCAGGATCCTGCTCCCCGAGTCCTCGGCCACGATCCGCCGGCAGATCTCGTCGCCGTGAAGCCCGGGTAGGTCGCGATCAAGGACCACCACGTCGTAGCGCGTGACCGCCAGGTGCGAGAGCGCCTCGTTGCCATCGAGCACGATGTCGACCGCCATCCCCTCGCGCCGAAGCCCGGTCCCGATCGACCGTGCCATCACCTCGAAGTCCTCGACCACCAGCACTCGCATATCGCCTTGGGAAGATGCCACGTACCAGGTGTCTGCCAGGTGTCAACGGCCGACACCGGGCTGACACCGCCCGAAACGTAGAACTCTCCTCCATGGGCGAAGCGATCATCGAGGTCAGCGGGCTGCGCAAGCGGTTCGGTCAGACCGTGGCCCTGGACGGACTCTCGTTCACGGTCGCGCCGGGAACCGTGACCGGATTCGTCGGACCCAACGGTGCCGGCAAATCGACGACGATGCGGGTGATCCTCGGGCTCGACTCGGTCGAGCAGGGCACGGCGCTGATCGGCGGCTGCCCGTACGCGAGCCTTGAGCATCCGATGCGGCAGGTCGGCTCGCTGTTGGACGCGGGCGCGCTGCAACCAAGCCGCAGCGGCCGCAACCACCTGCTCTGGATCGCCCACTCCCAGCGGCTGCCCGTCACCAGGGTCGACGAGGTGACAGAACTGGTCGGCCTCGGGAAGGCCGCACGACGCAAAGCAGGCGGCTATTCGTTGGGGATGCGCCAGCGGCTCGGGATCGCCGCTGCGATGCTCGGCGACCCGCCGATCCTGATCATGGACGAGCCGTTCAACGGCATGGACCCGGAGGGCATCATCTGGATGCGCAGCTTCCTGCGCGGGCTCGCCGCCGAGGGTCGAGCGGTGCTCGTCTCAAGCCATCTGCTGAGCGAGCTGCCGGATGTCGCAGATCACGTGGTGGTGATCGGTCGCGGACGGGTGCTCGCCGACGGGACCATCCAGGAGTTGACCGCTGGCTCCTCGTCGCTTGAGGATGCCTACCTGCGCCTGACGACCGGCGCGGTCGAGTACCGGTCCGGCGCGGACGGGGAACAGCGCCGATGAGCGCGCACATGCAGCCGAGCCGCAGCGGCGAGCTCCCGGCCGCGCTGCGCGCGGAGTGGACCAAGTTCCGGACGGTGCGCGGCTGGATGATCGGCTTGGTGTTCGCCGCGCTGATGGTGGTGCTGTTCACGTTCCTGCAGGCTCACGGCAAGAACGAAACCTTCTGCACAACCCCGAACCCGAGTAGCTGCGTCGCAGGCCATCCAAACGTTCCGACCGGACCGTCCGGCGAAGCGGTCACCGACACCTACGAGTTCGTCGCCAAGCGGCTCACCGGCGATGGCACGATCACCGCCCGGATCACCTCCCTCGCTGGCCGCGTCTGGGCCGGACCTGCCAACGAGGCGCCGTCACTGGCGCACACGCGACTAGGACTGACGAGTTGGACCAAGGCCGGACTCCTAGTCACCCCCAGCACGAGGCAAGGATCCGCGTATGCGGCGGTTATGGCCACCGGGGGCCGCGGGATCCGGTTTCAGTATGACTACGCCGATGACCAGGGCGGCCTGCCGGGATCGATCTCCAGCACCGCACCTCGCTGGCTGCGGCTGACTCGCACTGGCGACACGATCATCGGCTACGACTCCAGCGACGGAACCACCTGGCACCCAGTCGGAAGCGCGCAGTTGGCCGGCCTGCCAGCGACCCTGTACGTCGGGCTGTTCGCGACGTCACCGACGACGTCTGAAGGATTGGCGACTCAGGCCACGGCGTCCTTTGACCACATCGCCATCGGCCCGCGGGCCGATGGCGAGGCTCAAGCAGCCCCGGGATCGTGGCACGGCGCGAGCATCGGCACCGGTCCGAAGGACTTCTACACGACGCTGGGGAAGGGCGGCTACCGGCAGGCGAGGGATTCGATTGTCGTCACGGGCTCCGGTGACATCGCACCCGCCGTGGCCTCGGCCGGTGGCGACACCGCGTCAGATTCGCTGCTGTTCGGACTGGTCGTCGCGCTGATCGTGCTGATCGTAATCGGGACGATGTTCATCACCAGCGAGTACCGGCGCGGTCTGATCCGGACGACGTTCGCGGCCACACCGGAGCGCGGACGGGTGCTCGCCGCCAAAGCCGTCGTCATCGGCGGCGTCGGGTTCGTGGTCGGAGCACTCGCGTCTGCCGTTGCGATCCCCCTCGCCGAGCACGTCATGAGAGCCAACGGCGACTACATCTTCCCGGCAGGTTCACTGACAGTGGTGCGGGTCATCGTCGGTAGCGGCTTGCTAGTGGCGCTCACCGCACTCGCCGTGCTCGGCATCGGCACGATCCTGCGCGGGAGCGCTGGCGCCATTCTCGTGGGCGTGGTGGTGTTCGTCCTGCCAACCTTCACCGGCCCGGGGATCATCGGCCCGACCGCCTCCGGCGGCGCCGCGACGTGGCTGTACCGCGTCACCCCGGCGGCAGGGTTCTCGATGCTTGGACTCCTGCCCCGATCAGGGCTCGTGAGCTATCCGTACACGATGGCGAACGGCTACTACCCGCTGCCGCCATGGGCCGGTCTCCTGGTTCTCGTTGCGTACGCAACGGCTGCACTGCTCGCCGCGCGGGCCGTGCTGCGGCGGAGAGACGCGTGACCGACGCGCTCCGCGCGGAGTGGACCAAGCTGCGGACGATCGCGGGCACCGGGTGGCTGATGGCGGGGGCTGTCGCGATCGCGGTCGCGGCCAGCGCAGCGATTGCGGCGTCCACGCACGTATCGCCCGGAGGCCCGGGTGGGGCCGGGCAGGATCCGACCAAGCTCTCCCTGATCGGCCTCGACCTCGGCCAGGCCGTCATCGCAGTTCTCGCGGTCCTCGCGATCACGGACGAGTACGCCGCCGGCATGATCCGAGTGACCCTCGCCGCGATACCCGGTCGCGGGGTGATGCTCGGTGCCAAAGCCGTCAACATCGCCGGTCTCGCGCTGGTCACGGCCGTGCCGGCCGTCGCCGGTTGTCTGATTGCAGGGCGTCTGTTGCTACCCGGCGCCGGCCTGAACCCCGCCCGTGGCTACGCGCTCGTCTCGATCGCCCACGGGCCAACGCTACGCGCGGCCGGCGGCAGCATTCTGTACCTCGGATTAATAGCCATGCTGAGCCTCGGCATCGGGGCTGTCTTCCGCGACACCGCCGTATCCACCGGGATCGCGCTCGGGTTGCTGTACCTGCCGCCACTCCTCGCCCAGCTTGTATCCGGCCCGTGGCGTCGGCACATTCAGCAAATCGCACCGATGACCGCCGGCCTCGCGATCCAGGCCACGCGGAACATCCGCTCCCTGCCGATCTCGCCGTGGGCCGGGCTCGGGGTCCTAGCCGCGTGGGCAGCCGGAATGCTCCTCGTCGGCCTCGCAGTCCTCAAAGCTCGCGACGCATGAGGTCTGGCTTACGCGAAGGACCGGAGCACTAGCCTCCGCGCCATGGCTGAGAAGCAAGTCGAAAAAGGGGGTACGGGGAAGTCGCACCGGGGCTCGGTCTCCGCCGGCTCTGGTGCATTTACCCAGGAGGAGCGAGCCGCAATGAAGGAGCGCGCCGCGGAGCTGAAAACCGCGCGCCGTGGCGGCAAGACCGACGGCAATAGCGACGTTCTCATCAAGATCGCCGAGATGCCCGAACCGGATCGGCTCATGGCTGAGCGCGTTCACGAGATCGTGCGGGCCGCTGCGCCCGGTCTGGCACCGAGGACGTGGTACGGAATGCCCGCGTACGCAAGAGATGGCAACGTGGTGTGCTTCTTTCAGGGCGCGTCGAAGTTCAAGGCGAGGTACGCGACCTTGGGCTTCAGTGACAAGGCCAGGCTCGATGACGGCGAGATGTGGCCGACCGCGTTCGCGCTGAAGGAGTTGAACACCCAAACCGAGGCAAGAATCGCCGCGCTCGTCAAGCAAGCGGCGAGTTGAGGCCGGCGAGCCTCAGAGCAGGTAATCGGCGACGGCGCGGGCGAGCTCGCGCACCAGTTTCTTGTCGCTGACGGCGCGGCGCGACTCGAACTTCGCGCCGTGGGTGATCCGCCTCGCGACCGTGCAGTAGATCATCCGGAACGCGACGTCGACGGCGAGCTCGGGCTCGGGGTGCCCCAGGTCGTCGCGATGCGCGAGGATCGCCGTCTCGAACGCCTTGGCGGTCGCCTGCGATTTTTCTGCGCCGCGAGCCCAGATCTCGGGATCGACCGGCGCGCGGCGCATGAACACGCGCAGGACGTCGCTCTGGTGGAGCATCGTCTCCGCCATGTCGGTCACGATCGTTTCAACACGCTCGCGCGCGTTCAGGTCCGTGCGCTCGGCGTGGCGCACGAACTCGTTCTGCTCCAGCTCCGTCCAGGCCATCGCGCGCTCATAGATGGCCATGATGAGCGCATCGCGGCTCGGTACGCGGGCGTAGATCGAGCCGATGGACACCCCCGCGCGCCGGCTCACCTCCTGGAGGGTGAACCCCTCGAAGCCCTCCTCCTTGAGGACCTCGAAGCCGGCGTGTAGTAGACGCTCCAGGGACTGCTGGCTGCGGCGCTGCAGCGGCGGACGGATGAGCGGCTCGGGCGTGGCCATGGCTGGACAAGAGTACGCACTCGCACGGCGATCGCCTAGACAAGAACAGAAATTCGTGTTTTACTCACGATCGCGGGCATCAGCAGGAGGCGGAACTCCGCGTCCGCGTCCTCGTCCTTTCGATCTGGTCGGAGGTGGCTGTATGACCGCGGTGCAGAGGGTGCTCGTCGTCGGGGGCGGTATCGGCGGGCTGTCGACGACCATCGGGTTGCGTCGAGCCGGCTACGACGTCGACCTCGTCGAGAGCAATCCGGCCTGGGACGTCTACGGCGTGGGGATCATCCAGCCTGCCAATGCGCTACGCGCGCTTCACGTGCTCGGGCTCGCCGAGGAGGCGGTCGCCCAGGGCTGCCCGATGTACGGCGACACAACGTGGCTGGGCGACGGCACGACGCTGCTGGCCGACAACGACTGGCCGCCGCTGGTCGAGGGGCTGCCGCCGGCGAACGGGATCACCCGCCCGCGGCTGCACCGGATCCTCCAGTCCCACACGCTGGAGTCGGGCGCCGACGTGCGGACCGGGGTGACCTTCGCTTCGCTGGACGACAGTGGCGACCGGGTCGAGGTCGCGTTCACCGACGGTGAGAAGCGGTCCTACGACCTCGTCGTCGGCGCCGACGGCCTCAACTCCGAGGTCCGCCGGGCGGTGTTCGGCGACGAGTACCGGCCGAAGTTCACCGGCCAGGTGTGCTGGCGCTACAACCTCCCGCGCATCGAGGGACTCAACAAGATCTGGGTGTTCATCGGCGCGACCGGCACCGCGGGGTTCTGCCCGTTGTCCGAGGAGCTGATGTACATCCTCACGATCGAGAAGCCGCCGGAGGGCCAGCCGCTGAGGCCGCCGGCGGAGGGTATCGCCGCTCTCTACCGCGAGCGCCTCGCGCCGTTCGGCGGAGTCGTCGCCGAGCATCGTGACCTCATCGTCGACGACGAAGCGGTCGTCTACCGACCGGTCGAGAGCGTCCTGGTCGCGCCGCCGTGGCACCGTGGCCGGGTCGTGCTCATCGGCGACGCGGCCCATGCGACGTCTCCCCATTGCGGGCAAGGCGCGGCGCAGGCGATCGAGGACGGCATCGTCCTGACCGAGGAGCTGATGCGCGACGTGTCGCTCGACGCCGCGCTGAGCGCGTGGATGGAACGCCGCTACGACCGCTGCCGCATGATCGTCGAGGGTTCGGAGGCGATCGGGCGCTGGGAGCAGGATCACTCGTTGTCGATCGACCCCGTTGCCACGCGCACCGAGGTCACCGTCGCGGCGATGGCGCCGCTCTAGAGAGGACGAGGACGAGGACGATGGCAGCCGACCGGCAGTTCGCGCTCGGTACGTTCGCCGCCGACGGGGGCGAGGCATTCCCCGCGCTGGTGGTTGGCGAGACAGTGCTCGACCTGCGCCGGCGGCTCGGCAGCGCGACGACCACGCTCGGGCTGATGCACGACTGGGAGCGGAGCTTTGACGTGCTCGCGGAGGCCGCGCTCGACGGCGACAGCGCCGCCCACATCCTCAGCGACGTACGGCCGCTGCCGCCGGTCATGCCGCGCCAGATCCTCTGCGCGGGCGCCAACTACCACAAGCACGTGCGGGAGATCGTCGTCGCGACGTTGCGCGTCGAGGGCGACGAGCGGCCGGTCGAGGAGCTGCGCGCCGAGGCCGAGCGTCAGCTCGAGCGCCGTAAGAGCAACGAGCCCTACATGTTCGCGGGGCTGCCCAGCGCGCTGTGCGGCGCCCATGACGACGTTGTGCTGTGGGGGCCGGGGCACTGCCACGACTGGGAGCTCGAGCTCGGCGTCGTCATCGGTCGCGGAGGGCGAGACATCGACGAGTCCCGGGCGATGAACCACGTCGCCGGCTACACGATCTCCAACGACGTCAGTGTCCGCGACGTGCAGCAGCGTCCGCGGTTTCCGATGACCGACTTCGTCGTGAGCAAGAACCGTCCGACGTACTTCCCGACCGGGCCCTTCATCGTGCCGCGCCAGTTCGTCTCCGACCCGCGAGAGCTGCGCATCACGCTCTCGGTCAACGGCGAGACGATGCAGGACGAGTCAGTCGACGACATCATCTACGGCGTCGAGGCCCTCGTCGCCTACGCGTCGCGGATCGTCGGCGTTCAGGCCGGCGACCTCATCCTCACCGGGTCTCCGGCGGGGAACGCGGGGCACCACGGCGACCGCTGGCTGCGGCCGGGCGACGTGATGGAGGGGACGATCACCGGCCTGGGGAAGCAGCGCAACGCCTGTGTTGCGCCGCCCGGACAGTAGACGGCGGGGATCGTCATCTCCCCGCACCCGCGTGCGCGACCTCGTCTTCGACCTGCAGCCAGCCATGACGGCGCGCGGTGGAACATCATGCCGTTCATCCACGCCATCTGGCTGACCGTGGCCGTGTGCTTCTTGCGGCGCTCCTCGAAGGCCTGGAGCGCGTCGCGCACCCGCGCGCCGTCCCGGACGTCGACGCGCTCGAGCTCGGCGCCGAGGAAGTAGCCGTCCTCGATTGACATCCCGGCCCCGTAGGCGGCGTACGGCGAGGTCGGGTGGGCGGCGTCGCCGAGCAGGGTGACACGGCCGCGGCTCCACTGCGGCCATGGTCCTCTCCCGGGTGTGTCGTGGTGCCGTCAGTGGGTGTTGGGCGCCGCCAGCCGCGGGACGAGGGCGAGGATGTTGATGCCCTCAACGGCACTGCGCTCGTCCGTGCTCAGGGCGCCGAGGCCCGGCGCCGGGTCGCCCCCCTCGCGCGGCAGCGCCGCGTACGGCCAATCGGTCCCGAACACGACGTGGTCCAGGCCGGTGACCTCGCGTGTTGCAGCGAGCGCCGGACCGTTGTTGGCCAGCCCGGTGTCGTAGTACAGGCGGCGCAGGTACGCGAGCGCGCCCCCGGGCGCCGCGGCGGACAGTCCGGGCTCGCGGTCGGCGAGCGAGGCGAGGCGGTGGGCGAGGAACGGCACCGCTCCCCCGAGGTGGGAGAGCTGCCAGCGGATCCGCCGGTGGCGCTCGAGCGCGCCGCTGTAGATGAGGTTGGTCGTCGCCCGCACCGTCTCGAACGGGAACTCGTACAGCCAGACGGGATGGCCGAGCGGGAGGGCGTGGGGCGGGAACCCGGGGTGGACGAACACGTATGCCGCTCGCTCGTCAAGCGCGGCGAGCAGCGGCTCGAGCGCAGGGTCGCCGAGGTAGGTGCCGGCGACGTTCGAGAGCAGCATCACGCCGTCGAGCGCGAGCTCGTCGTAGGCGCGCGCGAGCTCGGCAAGCGCGGCATCGACATCAGGCAGCGGCAGCGTCGCCAGGCCGGCGAAGCGCTCGGGCTCTGCGCGGACGACCTCGGCGATCCCGTCGTTGGCGACCCGCGCCAGCGCCGCCGGATCGGCAGCCTCGCCGATGAACGCCCCCGGCGGCCCGACCGAGATCACGGCGGCGTCGATGCCGTGGCGCTGCATCGCCGTCCGGTAGCCGTCGAGCGTCGTCGGCGGCAGCGGCACCGGGCCAAGGGCCTCGCGGTAGGCGGGCGGGTGGACGTGGGCGTGGGCGTCGATCCTCACGTGCCGGTCCTCAGGCCGCCCGGGCCCGGAGCCGTCCCGGACGCGCCGGGGGTAGCGCGACGGGATCGATCCCCGACACGACGGTGTTCGTGAGCGTGCCGATCCCCTGAACGGTGAGGGAGACGGTGTCGCCCGGCGCCAGCCAGGGGTGACCATCGGCGCCGTTGCGCCCCCGCAGCTCGATCAGGCAGCCCGAGCCGCAGGTGCCCGATCCCAGCACGTCGCCGGGCCTGATCCAGGTGCCGCGCGAGGCGTAGGCGACGAGCTCCTCGAAGCTCCAGGCCATGTTGGCCAGGGTGTCGTCGCCGAGCTGGCGGTCGTTGACGGTCGCACGCAGGTCGAGGTCGAGCCGATCGCCGGTACGGAACGGCTCCAGCTCGTCGGGAGTGACGATCCACGGCCCGAAGGTGTTGGCGAAGTCCTTGCCCTTGCAGATGCCGAGGCCGAGCTTCATCTCCTCGAACTGGAGGTCGCGCGCCGACCAGTCGTTGAAGATCGTATAGCCCGCGATGTGGGAGCTCGCCTCCTGCGGCGTGAGGTTGCGCCCGGCACGCCCGATGACGGCAGCCACCTCGAGCTCGAGGTCGAGATCCCGGCATCCGGGCGGCAGCGGAACCTCCTCGCCCGGACCGGTGACCGCGCCGGGATTGGAGAAGTAGCAGAACGGCGAGGCGTACCAGCTCTCCGGGATGGGGTTGCCGGCGCCCATCATGATCCCCTCGATGTGCTGCTCGAACACCGAGAAATCTCGGATGGCCGGCGGGTCGATGGGCGCGAGCAGCCGGACCTCATCGAGCGCGCGCTCGGACGTCCGGCCCTCGAGGCTCCTCGGATCGCCGGTGAGCAGGTCGAGCACGTCGACCTGGGGCCCCAGCACGGTGACTGAGGCGCCGTCGGCGGCGACGATCGCCGCCCGCGGAGCACCATCGATTTCGACTCGTGCGATGCGCATCGTGGCTTGCCTCTACTGCTCGACGAACAGCTGCGTCGACTGAAAGCCCTCGCTGGCCTCGTCAGCGGCGGCACCGCTCACCGTCGGCCAGCACTCCATCATCGACTCGGGCATCGAAAGGTTCTTCCAGAACGTCGTGCCGCCCTGGGAGGGGTTCCACTCGGTCGCCTTCCAGTCGGGCATCGCGTTGACCCAGCCGCCTGCGTTGACCTCGATCCGGAACCCCCCGGGCTCCCGGACATACAGATACGTGATCTCGTCGAGGCCGTGGATGCCGGGGCCGAACTCGATCGGGGTCTCGTTGGCCATGAAGACCTCGGCGCTGCGCTCGACATCGAGGCGCTGGTCGACCTTGAAGGCGATGTGATTGCCGCGTGCGCTGGCGCCGCTGAAGTCGGGTACGAGCCCGAGGTCATGGGTCGAGCGGATGGCGTTGCAGGTCAGCGTCGAGAAGACGTTGAACCCCGGCTCCGGGCTGATCTGCGCGGTGTGGCGCTGGCCAAGCGACTGATAGAAGGCGATGTCCTGGTCGATGCTGGGCGTCGCGATCGTGACGTGGTCCAGGTAGCGGGCGCCGGCGCCGCGCGCGGAGAACTTCTGCGGGCGGTTCTGGAAGTCGGCCTCAGCCTTCTCCGGGGGGGCGTGGTAGAGCTCCGTCTCCCAGAAGATTTCGTGAACGTGGCGGCCGAGCGGTGCGCGGTAGCGGTAGGCGCGGCCGTGTCCGACCGAAGATTCCACCCACCCGATCGCGTTCTCCTGGCCCTCCAAGCGCCGGGCGACCAGATCCGGATCCTCAGCGCCGTACGTGCGCCAGGCGATGTGCCCGAGCGCCGGCTCCGGACCCTCGGTGACGATCAGGCTCGAATGAAGCCACTCGGCCCAGCCGCGCAGGTAGACCGACTGGCCTTCGCGGGCCGTCTCTTCCAGGCCGAGGACATCGAGCATCCAGCGGACGGTCTCCTCCGGCTTGGGCGAGATCAACTCGACGTGCGCGAGCTGGGACAGCAGGATCTCCGACATGGCTCTCCTCAGGCGATGGACCGGGCCTGGATGACCCGGCCGATAACTAAAACGCATGTTCGTGTTCTGGCCACTCTACGAGCGCTCGGCCGCCCCTGTCAAGTCAGAGCCGCCAAAAACTAGAACCCGAACTATGGTCTTGACAATTCCCGGCAAATTTAGAATCCTGCTTCGTGTGCTGACGGGCGCAGAAGCCGCCGGCGGGGCGATCCCCATCGCTCAGCTCACGGGATCCGACGGCTGGAGCGTTGTTCCCACCAACGTGGCCGTCCACACCCGTCGGTTCGAGGGTCTCGCCGCCGGCTACGGCCGCGGCCCTCGGCTGCGCGACCGCATCTGATGAGCGTCGCAGGCAAGACCGTCATCGTCACCGGCGCGGCCGGAGGGATCGGCTCGGCGACGGTTGCCGCGTTGCGGGCCGCCGGCGCGACGGTCATTGCCGGCGACGTCGCCGACGCGGCCGAACACCGCCTCGATGTCGCCGACGCGACCGCCTGGGCCGCGCTCGTCGAACCACTCGAGCGCATTGACGGGCTCGTGAACGCGGCCGGCGTCACCCATCGCGCACGGATTGGCGCCGTGCGCGCCGAGGACTTCAACCGCGTGATGGCGGTCAACGCCCTCGGCGCGCTGCACGGCATCCAGACCGTCGCGCCCCGCATGGGCCCGGGGAGCGCGATCGTCAACATCTGCTCGCTGGCGGCGCTCACCGGGCACTACACCGCCGCCTACACCGCGAGCAAGTGGGCATTGCGGGGCCTCTCGCGGGCGGCGAGCATGGAACTCGGCCCGCGCGGGATCCGCGTCAACGCGGTGTTCCCCGGCTACATCGAGACGGCGATGACGGCATCCGCACCGCAGGCATTCCTGGACGCGAGCGTGGAGGCGTCGGCGCTCGGCCGCGCCGGCCGGCCCGAGGAGGTCGCCGCGGTGTGCGTCTGGCTGCTGTCGGACGCCGCCGCCTACGTGACCGGTGCCGAGATCGCCGTGGACGGCGGTACGTGGGCGCACGGCGGCGCGAAGTTCCTCTCCGATGCCCTTCAGCCCGGGGCGGCGCGATGAGTTTCGCGCGCGAGCTCGCCACTGCGCGCGCGCGGCGGATCGTCACCGGCCACAATCCCGAGGGTGCTGCGGTGATCGTGGAGGACGCACAGCTGACCGGCGCCGGCCTCGCCGAGGACGCCGAGCGCGCCGATGCGACGTTCTTTCAGGTATGGGCGACCCACGAGATGCCGGTATCGCTCACCGAGGAGGCGCTGACACGTCAGCGCGACGGAAGCATGACGACGATCCTCGGCACGGGGAACGGATCGGTGCTGCGCATCGGTGTGCTTGCGCCGGGCGCGCGCTCGCCGATGCACCGCACGGAGAGCCTCGACTACGGGATCTGCCTGGAGGGCGAGGTCGATCTCGAGCTCGATGGCGGCGACGCCGTCACCGTGCGCGCCGGAGACGTAGTCGTCCAGCGCGGCACCAACCACGTCTGGCACAACCGTTCGGATGCGCCATGTCGCGTCGCCTGGATCCTGCTCGACGCCCAACCGGTGACGGTCGGCGGCCGACGACTGGGCACGAGCTGGCGCCACGACCACGACCCGACCTAAAGGAGCGCCTGTGCGCATCATCGACCTCTCGCACACGATCGAGACCCTTCCGCAGGACATCCCGTCGTTCATGCGAGTCGAGGTGACGTACACCGACCACGTCGCCGGAGCCGGCGATATGGAGCAGGGGTTCGGCGTGGCGGCGCGGCTGCTGCGCAACGGCGAGGGACCCGCCGGCGAGCATCTATCGATCGGCACCCACGCCGGGACCCACGTCGACGCTCCGTACCACTACAACTCGACGATCCAGGGCGCCCCGGCGGAGACGATCGACCAGCTCCCGCTCGAGCGATTCTTCGGGCCGGGCGTCGTCATCGATGCCCGCCATAAGGGGGATGGCGACGCCGTGTCCGCCGAGGAGATGCAGTCGGGGATCGTCCGCGCGGGCCACGATCTGCGCCAGGGCGACATCGTCCTCGTCCACACCGGACGCGATGCCTTCTACCACGAGCCCGATTACATGTTGCGCGGTTGTGGCGTGAGCCCCGAGGCGACGCGATGGCTCTACGACCAGGGCGTGCGCGTGATGGGGATCGACGCGTGGGGGTGGGATGCACCCCTCGATCGCCAAGCGAAGGTCGCGCTCGAGCGCGACGAGCCGGGCATCTTCTGGGCCGCCCATCAGGTTGATCTTCCGTACTCGCAGATCGAGCGTTTGACGAACCTCGGCGCGCTGCCGCCGACGGGCTTCACCGTCGCCTGCTTCCCGCTGAAGATCAAGGGCGCAAGCGCGGGCCTGTCGCGTGTTGTCGCGATCATGGAGAAGTGATGAGATCGCCGCTCGCCGAGGCCGGGTGAAGGCGCGTCCGGGTCACCACGATCTGTGTGGCGCACGCCCACCGAGGCAAGTCAGAAATTGACGTGAGCCGTCCCGGACTGCGTCGCGCCCGTGGCCGCCGTGGCGT
>JBAQGP010000227.1:0-2160 GCA_049287845.1 Solirubrobacteraceae bacterium
CGGCTCCTGGTAGAGCTCGCGCAGCCGCCGGCGGATGTCACGGTCGGTGATGACGATGACGCGCCACCCCTGGCGGTTGCCCCCACTGGGGGCGTAGCGCGCGTTGTCCAGGACGCGCTCCAGGACCTCGCGCGGGATCGGCTCGTCGGTGAACTGGCGCGTCGACGGTGCGCACCGCATGACCTCGTAGAGGTCATCGCCGGGTGTCACGTCAGGCGGCCACAGCCGACGCAGCGCTGTCGGCGGCGATCAGCTCGGCGATCTGGACCGCGTTGGTGGCGGCGCCCTTGCGCAGGTTGTCGGAGACCACCCACATCGACAGCGCGCGGGGATGGGAATCATCGCCGCGGATCCGCCCGACGAAGACCTCGTCGCGCCCCTCGGCCTGCAGCGGGCTGGGCACGTGCTCGAGCGCGATACCGGGGGCGTCGCCGAGCAGCTCGCGGACGCGGTCGGCGGTGATCGACTCGCGCGTCTGGACGTTGACCGCGATCGAGTGCGACACCCGCACCGGGACCCGCACGCACGTGACGGCGATCCCGATGTCCTGGTCCTCGAGGATCTTGCGCGTCTCGAACATCATCTTGCGTTCCTCGTCGGTGTGGTCGTCGCCCTCGGCGAAGTTGCCGGCGGCGCCGATCACGTTGAACGCGATGTGGTCCGGGTAGAGCTCGGGAGCGGGCATCTCCATACCCTGCAGGTTGGCGGTGGCCTGGGCGTCGAGCTCGTCGATCGCCTTCTTACCGGTGCCCGACACCGACTGATAGGTGGACACCACCAACCGCTCGATCCCGACGGCGTGGTGGATCGGGGCCAGCGCCACCATCAGCTGCATCGTCGAGCAGTTGGGGTTGGCGATGAGGCCGCGATGGTTCTTGAGCGTGTGGGGGTTGACCTCGGAGACGACGAGCGGCACCGACGGATCACGGCGAAACGCCGACGAGTTGTCGATGACGACGGCGCCGGCGTCGATGAACCTGGGCGCCCATGCGCGGGAGGTGCTCGCCCCCGCGGAGAAGAGGGCGATGTCGATGCCGCGCAGGTCGGCGTTGTCATCCAGCAGCTGGACGGTGCGCCCGTCCATCTCGGTGCCCGCGGTCCGGGCCGAGGCGAAGAGCACGATGTCGTCGGCGGGGAAGGAGCGCTCGCGCAGCAGCTTGACCATCACGCGCCCGACCGCCCCCGTGGCGCCCACGACGGCCACGCGGGTCATCGTGGCCCCTGGTCGGGCTCGATCCCGCCCTCGCCCAGCTCAAACGCGGAATGCAGCGCGCGCACCGCCTGGGGGACGGAGTCGGCCCGGATGATGCACGAGATCTTGATCGGGGAGGTGGAGATCATCTCGATGTTGATGCCCTCGGTCGCCAGCGTCTGGAAGACCTTAGCGGCCACCCCGGGATGCGAGCGCATGCCGGCACCCACGATCGAGACCTTGCCGATTTCGCGATCGGTGTCCACTCGGGCCACCCCCAGCTCGGCCTGGACCGGGGCCAGGGCCGTCTCGGCAGCGCGCAGGTCCTCGGTCCCAATGGTGAAGGACACCTCGGCATCCCGGCCGTCGGTGAGCGGCTCGTTCTGGATGATCGTGTCCACGTTGCAGTTGGCGTCGGCGAGCGCCATGAAGATGGAGGCCGCCGCGCCCGGTCGGTCGGGCACGCCGACGAGGGTGATCCGCGCCTCGTCGGTGGAGTGGGTGACGGCGGTGATGAGCGGGTGTTCCATGGTCTCGTCTTCTCCGAGGACAAAGGTACCGGGGCCGGCATCGAAGCTGGACCGGCAGTGAATCCGGACACCGTGGGTCCGGGCGTACTCGACCGAGCGCAGCTGGAGCACGCCCGCACCCGACGCCGACATCTCCAGCATCTCCTCGAAGCTGACCTGCGGCAGCTTGCGGGCATTGGGGACGATCCGGGGGTCGGCGCTGAACACGCCGGCGACGTCGGTGTAGATCTCGCAGACCTCCGCGCTGAGCGCCGCGGCGACGGCAACCGCGGTGGTGTCCGAACCGCCCCGGCCGAGCGTCGTCACGTCGCGGGTGGTGGACACCCCCTGGAAGCCCGCGACGAGCACGATCCGGTCCTCTTCCAGTCCCTCTCGGATGCGGTCCGCGCGCACGTCCAGGATCCGCGCCTTCGTGTGCGACGTGTCGGTGACGATGCC
>JBAQGP010000228.1:0-3785 GCA_049287845.1 Solirubrobacteraceae bacterium
GGGTCGCGACGGCCGTGGCCCCCGCCTCGCGCGCGCGGGCCAGAGCGTCGGGGTCGGGGTCGCAGACGACGAGGGCATGCCCGGCGCGCCGCAGCTGCGCCGCCATCCGCCCTCCCATCGCGCCCAATCCCACGAACCCGACCGGGGACCGCGCGTCGGAGCTCACTCGATGGACTCCACGTCGATGCCCTCAGCGGCCAGCGACTCCTCGGCAATGCGGAAGGCGTCCATGCCGGCCGGGACCCCGCAGTAGATGGCGGCCTGGAGCAGCACCTCGCGGATCTCCTCCGGGGTGACGCCGTTGTTGAGCGCGCCGCGGATGTGGACGCCGAGCTCGTGGCGGCGGTTGAGCGCGGTGAGCATGCCCAGGTTGACCAGCGAGCGCGTGCGGCGGTCAAGGCCGGGGCGAGACCACACCGTCCCCCAGCAGTACTCGGTGACGAGATCCTGCATCGGGCGTCCGAACGACGTCGCGTTCTCCAGGGAACGCTCGACGTGCTCGGCGCCGAGCACCTCGCTGCGGACGCCCATCCCTACATCGAATCGAGAGTTGTTGTTCTCCCCCATTCAGCTGCCTTCCGTTTTGTCGTGGGGCTGGGCGCCAAGCGCATCGAGCACGGTGCGTGCCGCCTGGCGGACGTGAAAGGCGCTGGCCTCCGCGGCGCGCTCGGCATCGCCGGCGTCGAGCGCGTCGACGATGGCGCGGACCTCCTCGACGGTCTGAGCCGGCCGGCCGGGCTGGGCCATCGAGGTGGCGCGCAGGAACGACACACGGGTCTGCAGGCCCTCGACGATCTCGGCGATCGTCTGGTTGCGGGCGCCGGCGAACAATGCGTCGTAGAAGTGCTTCTTGGCTGCGAGCGCCTCGCTGCTGGGACCGCCGACCTTGGCCTCGATGCCCTCCAGCGCGCGGCGCAGGGCGGATCGGTCCTCGTCGGTGGCGTTGGCGGCAAACTGGCGCACGGCCATGCTCTCCAGGACGGCGCGGACCTCGTAGAGCTCCTCCGCGCGGGCCAGCGGCACCGAGGCCACCACCGTGCCCTTGTTGGGGATGGTCATCACCAGGCCCTCGGCGGCGAGCTCGCGCAGGACCTCGCGGATGGTGGTGCGCGAGACCCCCGTCTGCTCGGTGAGCTCGCGCTCGACCAGCCGCTGGCCGGGCTCGAGGCGCTGGTGAACGATGGCGTCGCGCAGTTGGTCGAGCACCTGCTCACGGACGGGTGCGGCGACGCGCTTGACGTGGACCGAGAGGGGGCCCAGGCCGTTGTTGTCAGACGGTGGGATCATCGTGCAATCAGCATAAGGTCAGAGGGCCTCGACTCATCCGAGGTAGGCGTCGATCACGGCGCGTTCGTCGCGATCCACGGCGGAGGCCTCCTCCTCCAGGACGATCCGTCCGCCCACCATCACGTTGATGCGGTCACACACGCGAAGCACGAGGTCGATGCGCTGCTCGACGATGAGCAGTGAGCGCCCGCGTTCGCGCAGGGCCAAGAGAGCCCCGATGACGTCCTCGATGGCCAGCGGCGCGAGACCCAGCGAGGGTTCGTCGAGCAGGAGCATCTCGGGGTCGCTCATGAGCGAGCGCCCGATCGCCACCATCTGCTGCTCGCCGCCGCTCAGCGCCGTCGAGGGCCGGTCGCGGTAGCCGCGCAGCACCGGGAACAGGTCGTAGACGGAGTCCAGCAGCGTGGCCACCCGATCGCGATCGCCGCGCAGGTGCGTAGCGCCGAGCACGAGGTTCTCCTCCACGCTGAGTTCGGAGAACAGCCGCCGGCCCTCCGGGGCCAGCGCCGCGTGGCCGCGGGCGATGCGATGCGTCGGCATCGCGATCACGTCGGTGTCGCCGACGCGGATCGACCCGCTGCGCTGACGGATCATCCCCATGATGCTGCGCATGACCGTGGTCTTGCCCGCACCGTTGGGCCCGACCAGGCCCAGCGCCTCGCCGCGACCGACGCGCAGGTCGACGTCGTGCAGCACGGCGAAGCGGCCATACCCCGCGGACAGACCGGCGATCGTGAGCGCGTCGCCGATGGCCTGAGGCGTCGTCACGGTCACGCTCATTGCCCCAGGTACACCCGGCGGACGTTCTCGTCGGCGCGGACCTCGGCGGCCGGCCCGCTCTTGACGACCTTGCCCGCGTTGAGCACGGTGACCTCGTCGCAGACGTCGAACACGAAGCGCGGCTGGTGCTCGATGAGGACCACGCTCACCCCTCCCTCGCGCAGCTGGCCGAGCAGCGTGGCCACGTGCTCGACCTCGCTGGGGGCCAGGCCGGCGAGCGGCTCGTCGAGGATGAGCGTGCGCGGGCCGGCGACCACGGCGGCCGCCAGCTGGGTGAGCTGCTCCACGCCGTGGGGCACGTCGGCGATGCGGGCGCCGCGCCAGTCCGAGGCGCCCACGTAGTCCAGGGCGCCCCGCGAGCGGCCGCGGATCGCTCGCGTCGTGGCCCGGGAACCGGGAAGCGCAGGCCACACGGGTCCGCGCGCCGCGATCGCCGGGACCTGGCTGTAGAGCCCGATGGCCACGTTGTCACGCGCCGAGAGCTCGCGGACCAGGGTCGCGTCCTGGAAGGTGCGGGTGAAGCCACGCCGGGCGCGGGTGGGGGCGGCCTCACGGTCCACGCGCTCACCGTCGAGCTCGATCGTGCCCTGGGTGGGGCGCAGCCGGCCGGCGATGAGGTTGACCAGGGTGCTCTTGCCCGACCCGTTGGGGCCGATGAGGCCATGGATGGTGCCGCGGCGCACCGTGAAGTCGACGTCGTCCACCACGGTGAGGCCGCCGTCGTAGCTGAAGGTGATGCCCTGGCAGCGCACCGCGTCGCTGTTGGCGGCCGTGTCGGCCGGGGGCGGCGCCTGCATGAGTGGCACCGTCTCGACCCGCTCGGGTCGCTGGAGCAGCGCGGGCGCGACGCGCGCGATCAGGCGCCGGGCGAGTCCGACGACGCCCTCCGGGGCGAGGATGATCATGGCCACGAACAGGCTGCCGAAGAGCACCTCCTGCCAGAGCGGGTTGATGTTCACCCACGCCGGGAACATCGAGATGAACGCCGCCCCGGCGATCGGGCCGATGGTGGTGTTGATCCCGCCGAGGATCACCATGACCAGGATGTCCACCGAGACCGGCCAGTTGAACTGGCCCGGAGAAACGACGCCCAGGAAGGCAAAGCACCAGCCCGCCATGCCGGCCAGCGCCGCCGAGAGCCCGAACATGCCGATCTTGACCAGGGCGGTGCGCACGCCCGCGGCCGCGGCCATGGGCTCGGCGTCGCGGATGCCCAGCAGCACGGAGTACAGCGGCGAGCGCCGGATGCTGACGACGATGAGGATGGTGGCCGCCAGGGCCAGGCCGATCGCCCACGCCACGGACTTGCCCAGGCCGCCCAGCGCCGATCCGAACGGCGGGAACAGCGGGCCGAGCAGGCCCTGGTCGCCGCCGGTGAAGCTGAAGTCGCTGGCCACCACGGTGAGCACCAGCGTGAACACGAACGTCGTGATGGCGAAGTACAGGCCGCTGACGCGCAGTGACAGAGCGCCGAGCACCATCCCGACCGCGCCGACGCCGATGATGCACACCGGCAGCAGCAGGAAGATGTTCCAGCCGTGCTGGGTCTGCAGCAGCGCCGTGGCGTAGGCGCCGAGCGCGAAGAGCCCGGCGTGGCCCAGCGAGTAGAGCCCCAGCATCCCCGCGACGAGGTCCAGGCTGAGGGCGAGGATGGCGAACACCGCGGCGGTGAGGACGAGCCCTTGGGTGTAGAGCGACCCGGTGGCCACGGCGTAGGT
>JBAQGP010000229.1:0-3230 GCA_049287845.1 Solirubrobacteraceae bacterium
TTCCGTTGCCGCCTTGTCGCACCGGCATCTGGCCTAAGTCGGTGATCCACAGGTTGTCTTTGACGAGCCGGACGCGCCCCGATTCGAAGAGCGCCTTGACGCCGCTGTAGCGGAACTTCTGCGTCAGCGCCGCAGGTTCCTTGAGGTTGTGCGACTCGATGATGATCTCGTCGAAAAGCACAAGCTTTCGGACCAGATCTCCGAACGCGACGGTCATCGGTCCTTCTGGGTCCGCCCCTCTCTCGCCGCCGATGGGCCCCAGGATTCTGCTTCGTGGCTCTCCCGCCGTCATGAGGTGAGATTAGGCATACCAGTCGCGCGGCGGGGCTCCCCTACCGCGGCCGGCCAAATGGCAACTGCGGCAAGCCTCGCCCTGCGCCGTCCAACGACTCCGTGGGATGCTGGGCCAGGACGAGGACAGGCTCGCCCGTAGACCCCTGATCTACCTATTCGGATGATCGAGTCGCCACAGCCGCCGGTCCTCCTCGCGTGCCGACTCCCGCAGTCGCTCGGCGTCAGCGTCGCTGACGCGTCGCCGGCACCGTCCGTGGACGCCCTCGGCGATGTCGCCGCCGCGATGCAGCTCCTTGTGGCAGTGGCAGCAGCACCACCACGACCACACCAGCTTCCCGGTAGCGGTCTCGTCCACTTGGATGTGACGACCCCGCCAGGGCGTCGTTCCGCGGCGAGCAGTTGCTTGGCGCTTGAGGTTGGATTGCTGGAAGCGCAACACCCGTCCCGTCCACGGCGCGATCGGACTGGGCTCCTCGGGCTCGATGCGCTTGGCCTTGTCCCAGTCCATCTTCGGCATCCCGCCAATTGTCCCCTGATTGCCGACGGATCACAGCGTCATCGCATGAATCGCATGTCCCAACGCGACCACTGGACTGGACTCGGCGCCCGTCGACCTGGTGGCCCCGTTCGTCGGCGGCTCGCTCACGCACGAACGAGTCCTTCAGCGGCACAAGCGTCGTCCGATACAGCAGCGCTCGCGAGTGCTTGGCCACATCTGAATCGTCCGGGCTGGCCCAGCCGCGCGATCTCGCTGCGCCCCGGGTCCGACGCTCCGCACGACTGTCGTGTGCGCCGGCGGACTGCCGCTGCGCTACACCGGCAGCGCGGCGCTTCTGAGGATGGTCGCCTCCTCCCCGGTTTCGGCGAGAACCGCGCCTTGGACTTGCGCTCGGTGACTGCCTTCACGACGTGATCCGCCGCCAGCCGCAACGCCTATTCGCGACACGTTCCACCCAAATGGGCACTACTGCCGAGCTTGCGCCGTCGTCCGTGCAACGTGCGTGAGCCCCTTCTGAGTTCTGGGTCAACGACTGGACCGCTGGGATCGAAGCCGCCGGCGGTGCGCGGGCGGATGGGGGCTCCTGGCTGTCCCACATTCGGCCGTATGGGGGACACGGCCCTGTGGAGGTCGTTCGCAGATACAAGTCACGTCCGAAACCCGTGTCCGAAATCAATGTCTCGCTTTCTGCGCTGTCCGTGGGTTCTGAGACGATCGCAACATGCTGATCGGGTACGCGCGCGTGTCAACCGGCGACCAAGACCTCTCGTTGCAGCTCGATGCGCTCACAGCCGCAGGCTGCAAGAGGTGCTTTGGCGACACGGCGTCGGGATCGGTGCGCGATCGGCCCCAGCTTCAACGTGTGCTGGAGGAGTTGCGTGACGGCGAGGACACGCTGGTGGTCTGGCGGCTGGACCGGCTTGGGCGGTCGCTGCGGCATCTGATCGAGCTCGTCGGCGAGCTCGAGGACCGCGAGCTCGGGTTTCGGTCGCTCACTGAAGGCATCGACACGACCACCTCGGCGGGGCGTCTCGTGTTTCACATCTTTGGCGCCATCGCCGAGTTTGAGCGCCAGCTGATCCGGGAGCGGACCCAAGCGGGGCTGCAAGCAGCGCGCGCCCGTGGACGGCTCGGCGGTCGACGCACCGTCATCACCGAGTCCAAGCTACGCGTGGCGCATGATCTGATCGCCGGAGGTCAGCACACCATGCAGCAGATCGCCGACACGATCGGCGTCGGCCGCGCCACCCTCTACCGTCACCTCACGCCAAGCGACCGGCTCAACGACGGCTCGTGTGCGCTCCGCGCCGCGCAGCCCCCCGAACCACCCGGCAGCCACCCCCCACCACCTGCTACGCGCGGCGGCTCACCAGTACGAAGGCGCCGCGTTCGGGCAGGCACGCGGTGAGGATTGACCGGATCGCCGTTGGCGACATCGTCAAGGCCTCAATCAAAGGGCGCGTGGTGTACGGGGAAGTCCTTCAGATCGTCGACGGAGTCGTCCACTTCCGCCCTCTCTCCCCCGCCGCCGGCTGGCGGCATGCGACCGCGCACGAGATCACCGCGCACTGGCGCAAGGCTCGGCGCCGTAGCACCAGCGAGAATGAAGACGACGCCTCGCCGCAGCCGGCGAGGGAGCAGCTCTCGATCCCCGGCGTTCACACGTGACGGTGACTATTAGCCAGAGCTCCGACCGTAAACCCCCGGACTTGCACTGGCGGGACTCACCCCGGCGATGCCACGCCCGGCAACCCCGCCTCCAGTGGGTCAGGGTGTCCGTATAGCCCCGGCTCAGTGCGAAACGTCATCGGACGGGTCTAATGCGAGGCGCTACCGCCGGGGGCGAGCACGTTGGATGCCTCGGCCAGCGTGCGGTGGTGGATCCCCTTGCGGGCGCCCACTGCCGCTATTCGACCTAAGAGCAGCCCTGGTCGCGCTGCCGGTTCGGCGACAAGACGGAAGTGACGGTCAATCGCTGGCGTGAAGTTCAGAGCTAGCGAAGGACGGCGCTCAGCGCTACCCCGCCGAACACCAGCGCAAGAGCGAACGCGGCCACGAAGGCTGCCGTGTTCGAGACGTGCACAAAGAACAGCATCATGGCCACCAACAGCGAGGCTAGACATGCGCCGCCCGCGAGCCAAATCAGCCGGCGGGTTCTCGGCCCAAGGCTGCCGGACGGCACCAGTCCCTGTGAATCGCCCCACATCGCGACCACGGTGAAGCCGACAGCCGCTAGGCCAAGAACCGTCATTCCGGCACCGACAGCGCCTGAGAGGGCCGCGGTCACGACCGCGAGGATGATCAAGAAGCCCGCTACAGACCTCCAGGACCGCCGCAGCTGGGCTGGCGTCTGACCGTGACCATCGAAAACCTTTTGAGGGTCGTTCTCCACGTTCTCCCCGTCGCTGCAAGTGAGCCCTCAGGCGTATTACCGTAC
>JBAQGP010000230.1:0-2748 GCA_049287845.1 Solirubrobacteraceae bacterium
GGCAGAGTCCTGCTGAGGAGATCATCCACCAGCGGTCACTCTCCGACAGCCGCGGCAGCTACCGTGGCACACCAACTACAACCACCCAGCTCTCACAGCAGGTGGACCGATGAACGGGGTCCGGTCAACGGAGCTCGAGCCCCTCCTCGACCGCTGCACCCGCATCCGTGACCTCATCGACCCTCAGCAGGCCCCCACACGCTCGGACATGGAGGACCGCTTCCTCACCTTCACGCGCACGCACGGCCTCCCGCGCCCCAAGCTCAACCTCACGCTCTTCGGCCACGAGGTCGACGCCCTCTTCAGCACCGAGAAGGTGATCGTCGAGCTCGACAGCTGGACGCACCACAAGGAGCGCACCAGCTTCGAGTCCGACCGCGAGCGCGACGCGATGGCGGCCGAGCACGGCTTCCTCACCGTCCGGCTGACGTGGGAGCGGCTGACCGCCCGCGCCGCAGACGAAGCCGCCCGCCTTCACCGAACCCTCGAATGCCGCCGCCGCGACGGGAGTTCATAAAGCCGCAACGTTCATCGGCCATCATCGGACCAGACAATGGTTGTTCTCCTGCTCTTCGCCCTGGTCGCCGGAGCCGGCACCGCGATCACCCCATGCGTGCTCCCGGTCCTCCCCGCGCTCCTCTCCGCCAGCGCCGTCGGGGGCCGCCGGCGCCCCATCGGGATCGTCATCGGGCTCGCCGTCACCTTCACCATCGCCATCGTGGCCCTGGCTCAGCTCGTCAAGGGCGTCGGCCTCGCCGCCGGGGCAGCGCGGACCCTGGCCATCGTGGTGCTGCTCATCTTCGGCGCCGTGCTGCTCATCCCGGAGCTGGCCGAGCGCGTCCAGGCCCCGCTGTCACGCCTGGCCCGGTTCGGTCCCAAGACCCGTGGGGACGGCTTCATCTCCGGGCTGGCCGTGGGCGGAGCCCTGGGCTTCGTGTGCGCCCCCTGCGCCGGGCCGATTCTCGCCGCCGTCACCTCGGTGAGCGCCTCCAGCGGAGCCACCGCACAAGTCGTTGCGACAGCGCTCGCGTACGCGGCAGGGCTGAGCGCCGTGATGCTCCTCTACGCGCTGGGCGGCCGGGCCGTCCTTGACCGCGTCAAGCGCCACACCCACGGGCACGCGGTGGAGCGGACCCTCGGGGCCGTCCTGCTCATCACCGGCGTCGTCATGCTCACCAACCTCGACGTGCGTTTCGAGGAGGCGCTGGCCAAGGACACGAGCCTCCCGGCCTTCCTGGTGGACCCCACCCGCTCGCTGGAGAACTCCAATGCGGTCCAGAACAGACTGGCGTCGCTGAGGCCGGCGTCCAGGTTCGCCCAGAGACAACAAGAGGCCTCGCTCACGCCAATGCCACAGAAACAGCAGGCCGGCATCGCCATCCCCGGGGTCAAGACGCCTCCGCTGCCCACGCTCGGCGCCGCGCCGGACTTCACCGACAACCAGCGCTGGTTCAACACCCCCGGCAACCAGCCCCTGACCCTGCGGGGCCTCAAGGGCCACGTCGTGCTGGTCGACTTCTGGACCTACACCTGCATCAACTGCATCCGCACTCTGCCCTTCCTGAAGGGGCTCTACGCCCATTACCACCGGTACGGGCTGGACATCGTCGGCGTCGAGACGCCCGAGTTCACCTTCGAGCAGGAGGCCTCCAACGTCCAGCAGGCAATCAGCTCCGAGGGCCTGCGCTATCCGGTGGTCCAGGACAACCGCTACGGGACCTGGAACGCCTACCAGAACCAGTACTGGCCGGCCGAGTACCTCATCGACTCCCGCGGCGAGGTCCGCCACACTCAGTTCGGCGAGGGCGACTACAAGCAGGACGAGGCGGCGGTGCGCGAGCTCCTCTACCAGGCCGGCGCTCACAGCCTGCCGGCGCCGATGACGGCCACCGCGATCATGCCGTCGGGCAACGTCGGCACGGCGGAGACCTACCTCAACCCCCAGCGCGACCAGGGGTTCGCGCAGCGGCTGCAAGGCGGCACCCACTTCTACCCGGGGGTCGACGCGCCCATCCTCAACGAGTTCGGCCTGCACGGCACGTGGACGGCCGGCTCCGAATCGGTCACCCCGGCCAAGGCCGGCGCCTCGATCACGGGCCGCTTCCAGGCCGCCCACGTCTACCTCGTGATGACCTCCAACGACAACAGGCCACGAACCGCGAAGGTCCTCATCGACGGTAAGCCGATCCCGCCCGCACAGGCGGGCTCAGACGTCCACAACGGCCTCGTGACCGTGCGAGGGCAGCGCCTGTACTCGCTCATCTCCCTGCCCGGCGACCAGCAACAGACCTTCACCATCCAGATCCCGCCGGGCATCAGCGCCTACGACTTCACCTTCGGCTGAGCCGCGCCCCATCCCGAACCCGGACGCGATCGTGACATCGGCACGATCGCCCAGCACCGAGACTCCGGCGAAGGGCGTCCTATCATGGTCTCGATGGAGGGCTCGACGGAGGTCCGCAGCTGGTTGCGTTGCTACCGCTGCTGGTCTCAGAACCTTGAAGTGCAGGTGCATTACGAGGGCATCCATCGCATCGACCCCGAGACCGGCGAGCGCGGCGAGGTGGTCGACGAGATGCAGGAGGCGGTGGTCCAGTGCCTGGAGTGCATGCACGACCAGCCGCACCTCGGCTTCCACAACGGCCGCGTGGAGCCCATCGAGGACCGCTGGGAGCGGATGATCGCGGGGACGCCGTGGGTGGCATCGTGCACGGTCACCGTCGACGCCGACGACGTGGAGACGTGCTC
>JBAQGP010000231.1:0-5194 GCA_049287845.1 Solirubrobacteraceae bacterium
CACCAGCACGGCGATCGCGCGCTTGGCTCCCGGCCCGAGCGGAACCGCCTGCCGGCGGACCATCTGCGGAGCGTTCACGACGAGGATCTCCGGGTCCTCGAGGTTCTCGTCCAGCGCCTCCCAGGCGCCCTGCAACAACAGCGTGTCGCCAACGGCCAGCGCCGTGTCCCCCTCGCGGTCCTCTCCGTTGCGCTGAATCGCCAGCACCACCAGGTCACCGCTGCTCGTCACCATGCCCGGAAAGAAGCGTGCCCCCAGCAGGTCCGATCGCGGCGGGACCACGACCTCGGCCACCCCCGACTCACGGTCCATCAGCCCCTCGGGCAGGCCGCGGTCCTCGATCACGTCGGCGTCGATCCCGTACTGGTCGACGAGCGTCCGGGCGTGCTCGCTGAGATCGTGCGGGATCGTGCGCGCGCGGCGCTCGGGCAGCAGGCGGCCGCCGAGCAGGGCCACGATGACGATCGTCCCGAGCACGAGCGGGATTCCCACCGGGACGAAGGCCAGGTACGCAAAGCCGTGGTGCGTGTGCTCCGCTGCCGCCTCCGACACGATCACGTTGACCGGAGACCCGGTCAGGAACAGCATCGAGCCGGCGCTGGCGGAGAACGCCAGGGGCATCAGGAAGCTCGACGGGGCACGCTTGATGCGCACCGCCATCACCACTGCCACCGGGATGAGCGCGGCGACCGACCCGTTGGGCGTGATCAGGGCCGACACGACCGCGGCGAGCAGCATCATCAGCACCAGCAGCCGCGACGGGCTCGTCCCCGCCTGCGCGATCAGCTTCTGGCCCGCCCACGCCGTGACCCCGGTGGCATCGAGTCCCTCGCTGACGATGAACAGAGAGGCGATGAACGTCACCGCGGGGTCCCCGAACCCGGCCACGACCTGACCGGACTCGAGCACGCCGGTGGCGTAGAGGGCGAGGGCCGCAGCGACGGCGACGATCTCAGGCGGCAGACGGTTCCAGACGAACAGCACGACGGCCGCGCCCAGCACCACGAAGCTGATCGTGGCATGGCTCATGGCGCGGCCGCGGCGCTCGTGTCAGCGGTGCTACCCGCCGGAGACGTTCCCCGCGCCCTCGAGCACCTCGCGCAGGCGGGTCTCGGCCTCGTCATCGAGGGAGGTCTGGATCACCTGGCCGCCGTACTGCTCGATCTCGGGCAGAACCTTGTCCGGGGTGACCTTGCGCACCAGCACGATCAGCGCGGCGCCGCCCGGAGCGAGCTTCTGCCCGAGGTCCTTCATGAACCGGTCGCTGACGCCCACGTCGGTGAGGGCCCCCGACGCGCCTCCCGCCGCCGCGCCGACCACCATTCCCAGCAACGGCGCCAGGAACAGCAGCCCGATCAATCCGCCCCACAGGGCGCCACCGGCGGCGCCGCTGGCCGCCGTACTGTGCACCTGGTGCAGCTTGACCTTTCCCTTCTCGTCACGGTCCACGACCACCGCGTCCTCGAGCTCGATGGCGTGCTGGACCATCAGCTCGGCCAGCTTCTTGCGCACCGTCTCCGCGGTTTCCTTATCCGGGTACGCGACAGCAATCAGATCACTCACCACAACCTCCGATCGACCATTGCACGGCGGGGCGACAACCACCGCCGCGACGACGTTGTGCCCGAAACGGGCACCGTGACGGCGACTGTAGGAGCAGACCATCGGCGGGCCCTCAACACGGGTGCCCACACCCCCAGCACAGAGGACGTCCTCACGCAGTTGGCCGGCATGTGAGTGGCGGGTGTCATATTGCGTCTGATGCGTGGTGCCCGATCGGTTGCAATGACGGTCCTGGAGTCGACCTGGCCGCCCCTGCCGCCCGCCCGTGTTGGTCCTCTCTCGATCCGCAGTCGCCGCGGACGCCGCTGACCACCCCACGCTGACTCGTGGCTAGAGCCGGCCGGCGATCCGCTGACACCGCTGGCGCCGATGTACGCGGCGCCCGCATCCTGGTGGTCCTGGTCACCGTGCTTGCGGTGCTCGCACTCATGCTGTCCTATGCCGGACGGGCGGTACTACGCTCGGGACCGTTTGCCGACCGTGCCACCGCGGCCCTGCGCGACTCGGCCGTGCAGGCCGCTGTGGCTGACCACCTCACGGGTGCGGTCGTGGGGGCCCATGCCGACCTGGGGGCGATCCGGCCGCTGGTCCGCAGCGTGGCCGGGGCCATCGTGAGCAGCGGCGCATTCGCCGCGGTGTTTCACGGCGCCGTCCTGAAGGCTCATGCCGCGGTGGTCTCCCGGCACCGTGCGAGGGTCGTCGTGGACGCGGCCGACGCCGCCGTCCTGATCCAGGGGGTCTTGCAGCGTCTGGCGCCGGAAGCGGCTGCGACCGCGGGCGCCGAACGGGCGGTGGCGCTGTTCGACGTCCGGCCTCCGCGCGTGGTGGACGATCTGGTCCGGGTGGCCCGCAGCGTGTACTCGATTGCCTGGGCGCTCGCTCTCATGGCGATCCTGGTCGCGGCCCTCGCGCTGTGGTTCTCTGATGACCGCGGGCGATGCGTCTGGCGGTTGGGCGTCGCGCTGACCGTCGGCGGCCTGGGGGTGGTCGTGCTGTACGTCCTTGGCGCGGCGGTGATCCAGCAGACGGCACCCGCCGGGCGCGGTCCTGCCGCGGTCGCTGTCTGGCGCGCGCTGGCCGGCGGGTTGCGTGCCCAGGCACTGTGGCTCGCCGGAGCGGGAGCCGTCGTAGCGGGCGCCGCGTGGATGTGGATGCGCGGGCGTGTCGGCGCGGGACTGAAACACGAGCCGACGCGGTCGCTGGTCATCGCCGCCGTGGGAGCGGTCGTGCTGCTCGAGCCCGGCGCTGCCGTTGGCATCGTTGCGGTGGGCGCAGGCCTGCTCGCCCTGGGCACGGGGGTCGCGGGCTTTCTGCGGTGGGTGACCGGTCTCGGTGCGGCCAGAGCGCGGTCATCCGTGCCTGACGCCGCGGAGCCCGACAGCGAACCCGCGCAGGCCGGGGACTCGGTGGACTCGGGGCGGCGATTGTGGCCGGCCGCGGTGGCCGGGGGCGCTGTCATCGTGGCGCTGGCGGTGATCGCATCCGGGGGCGGGGATGAGGCGCCGGCGGCCATGCCGCTCACCTGCGATGGCTCGGCGCTGTTGTGTGCCCGGCATCTCAATGACGTCGCCCTCCCCGCCACGCACAACTCCTTCGCGTCGGTCACCATCCCGACCTTCCTGTTCGGTCAACAGGACGGCACGATCGCCGCTCAGCTCGCGTTCGGCATCCGGGGGTTTCTCATCGACACGTACTACGGCTTTGCCGCTGGGGATCGCGTCCGCACCGACACCGTGAGCCTGCCGAAGCGTGCCGTTGCGGTGCAGGAGCTGGGCGAGCACGCGGTGAAGGCCGCCGAGGGCATTCGGAAACGGCTCGCATCCGGATCGGTGGGCGCGCGGAGCATCTACCTGTGCCACGGCTTCTGCGAGCTGGGAGCCGTCTCCCTGGCCTCGGCCCTCGCCGACCTGCGCAGTTTCCTGATCGCCCACCCCGGCGAGGTCGTGGTCGTCATCAATCAGGACGAAGGGCCGACCCCGGACGACATCGCCGCCGCCTTTCAACGAGCCGGTCTGTCCGATCTGATCTACCGCGGCCCCCTCGGCCCGTTCCCGACGCTGCGCCAGATGATCGACTCAGGTCAGCGATTGGTGGTGATGGCCGAGAATGACGCCGGGAACATCCCCTGGTACCACCTGGCGTACCAGAGCGCTCTGCAGGAGACGCCGTTCCGCTTTCGCACGACGGCCGAGCTCACGGATGCGGCGACCCTCTCGGACAGCTGCAGGGCCAACCGCGGTCCGGCGTCAGCGCCCCTGTTCCTGCTCAACCACTGGATCGACACGACGCCGGTGCCGCGCGCTTCCAACGCTGCCGTCGTCAATGCCCGTGACATCCTGCTTCACCGCGCGGAGACCTGCCGGCGGCTTCGCCACCGTCTGCCCAACCTGATCGCCGTCGACTTCTACGGCCGCGGTGACGTGATCGGCGTGGCGCGCACGCTGAACGGCCTCGGCCGCTGAGTGGCCTGCGCCTATAGCCAGTTGTGCTGAGCGGCATGGTGCTCAGCGGCTTTCAGTACGCGTGAGATCGCCGGGCCGGCCTCGGGTCGCAGCCATACCGCATCGATCGTCAGCGTGGGCTGTGGGGGAGCGAGATCGACCAGCGTGATGCCGCGCGGCAGTTGCTTGATCAGCGAGCTGTTGATGAGAGCGATGCCGCGTCCCTCGGCGATGTATCCCCAGACCGTGTTGCCCGTGCCGTGTTCATCGAGGGAGGGTTCGAAGCCGGCGGCGCGGCAGATGCCGACGACGGTGTCATAGAAGCCGGGCGCCATGTCCCGGGGCCAGATCTCGAAGCGCTGATCGCTGAGCGTCGGCAGCTCGATCGCGTCGCGGTGGGCGAACGGATGATCCTCGGCGAGCGCTACGCGGAGCGACTCCCGACGGATGGTCCGTTGCTGAGTGTCGTCTGCGTAGGTTGTCGTTGGGGCCAGCGCGAGGTCGTACCGGCCGGACGTCAGGAGGTCGGCGATGTCGCCTCCGAACACCTCGCGCGCGTCGATCTTGAGGTGAGGGAGGCTCGTGGCCAGGTCCGCAACCAGGACCGGCAGCGTTTCCCAGGCCGCCGTGAGCGTGTAGGCCAGCCGCAGCGTGCCGAGCTCGCCCCGCGCCGCCGCGCCGACGCGTCGGCTCGCGCGGTGCGCTGCGGACAGAACGCGGTTGGCGTCGGCGAGGAACACGGTTCCCTCAGCGGTGAGCGCCACGGCCCGTGAACTTCGCGCCAGCAGCTGGACCCCGAGTCCCTGCTCGAGGCTGCGGATCTGCTGGCTCACCGCTTGCTGGGCGATGTGTAGGTCATCCGCGGCGCGGGTGAAGCTGCCGTACTTCGCGACGGTGACGAACGTTCGCAGGTGGCGAAGCTCGAAGCCGACGTCGGGGAGCACGAGCGCGAGTGTACGCGAGCGTTGAGCCCTCGATCACAAGGCGGCCTTGTTGCGCGACAACAAGTCACGCTTGTCGATCCGGCAGCTTCCGACTAGCGTGGCGTCGGCGGGACGGGTGTCCTCCCGACGAAGGGAACGCTGTTCAAGCCGTTCGTCGTCCGAGACGGCCGCCTGATCACCGGACAGCAGCAATACTCTGGACGCAAGGTGGCGCAACTGGTGATCAACACGTTGGGAACGTAGGGG
>JBAQGP010000232.1:0-7098 GCA_049287845.1 Solirubrobacteraceae bacterium
GCATCGCCGGGGTGACTGACCACACCGGCGATCGCGTTGGCCGCCCCCGTCCCGCCCGCGATCCCCGACGACAGCCAGCCGAAGGCCTCGGCAGCGGTGGCCGGGGTGACATGTGCGTCGACGAGCACGGAGATCGTCGTCAGGCTGGGGTTGAGCGGGAGCCCGGCAAGCGCCAGCACGGCGCCCAGCACGACCAGCCCGTGGGCCGGGATGGTGATGGCGACGGCCACCGCGAGCGCCCCCAGCAGGTTCAGCAACCGGCTGGTGGGAGACAGGTGCCACCGACGCCCGCCGTAGATCGCCGCGCCGGCGATGCCCCCGATCGACAGGATCGCGACGAGCAGGCCGGTCGCCGCCGGGGCGTGGTGCGCGGTGGCGAACGTCGGCACGCCCACCTGCACCCCGCCGATCACCGCGCCCACCAGGGCTGCCGCGCCGATCAGCGCTCGCATCCCCGGCGCGCGCAGGACGGCGCCGCCGCGCTGCGGGGACGACGGTGGCGGCCGCTCCACGTCATCCAGGGAGGCCGCGAATCCGAGCGATCCGGCACAGGCGACCGCGGCGACAGCGATCAGCGCCGCCGATGCGTTTGTCGTGGCGACCAGCGCGGCGAGCAGCAGGGGACCGGTCAGGATCGAGAGCTCCTGGGTGAGGTATACGAGGCTGTACGCGGAGGTCCGGTCGCCCGAGGCGGTCGCTCCCCAGGCGACGCGCATGCATGTCGACACCGGAGGCAGCATCACCCCGGCGATCGCACCCATGGCGACGAGTGCGGCGCCCGGCGCATGCCCGTCGGCCAAGGCGACGATGGCGACCAACGCGGCCGGATGGGCGAGGCCGCACGCGGCCATCAGGCCACGGGCGCCACGGCGGTCGATGAGGCGGCCCTGCACCGGGCGGGCCAGTCCGGCGGCGACCGACACGGTCCCCACGACGACGCCGGCCAGGGCCAGAGAGCGCTCGTGACCGCGGACGACGAGGATGATCCCGATCCCGCCCGCGCCCTGCGTCGTCTGCGCCAGCAGACCGCTCAGCGCCTGCCAGCGCAGCGTCGCGGAGCGCAGGAGGGCGCGATAGGGACTGGGCATGCGGTGGGCCGCGTCAGCGGGCGCGGGGACCCGTGCACCATAGTGCTAGAGGTCAGGGCGTGGCGGCGCAGGACTTCGACGCGTCCGTGGAGTTCTTCCCCCGGGCGCGGGGATCGCGAACGGGAGCGGCGGCGACGCGAGTCACCGCCGCCACGCCGGCAGCAGGGTCACTTCCGCCAGCGCCGCTCCCGTTTCGTGGGCCTCAGCTTGGGCGCCGCCGGCGAGAACGTGAACCTGAACCTCGCCTGGCGCACTGCCCGCCGCATCTGGCTGGTCGCGGCGACCGACCCGGTGGTCAGGTCGAGCACCGTGACCGAGTTGGCGGGGAAGCGGTAGGAGAAGGCCGCGCCCACGCTGCCCAGCCCCCTCGTCGTCGGCGCCACCGCGTTGGGGTGAGCCAGCGAGTTCATCGCGCCGGGGTTCCCGGTCAGCGTCGTCGCCGTGCCGCCTGTGGCCCCGCCGCCCAGGCCGGCCAGCGAGATCCCGATGCGCGCGGAGGCGTTGCCGTCGTTGACGACCGCGAGATAGGTGTGCCCGTTGCCCTGAGAGGCAACCTGGTACAGGGTGCCGCTTCCCGATACCACCTGTGAGCCGATGACATGGTCACCGTGTTGGGTGGACAGCAGCTCCTGGGCCCAGTAGGACGGTGACACGTAGCTCTTGAGCGCGTTGTAGCCGATCAGGTTGGTCGGCCAGCTCGGCGCGTTGACGTTGACGAGCAACGGGGCGTAGGAGGCGCCCAGCACCAGGTCGGAGTTGCGCTCGGTGCCGGTCAGGAAGGCGGCCTCGCCGATGGCGTTGGCCAGCGTGCCGGTCGGGGTGCCGTTGGTGGTCGCGTACTCACCCACGATCACCTTGGGCCCGCTGCGGCTCATGCTGTCGAAGATGTGGGCGTTCTGCGCGAAGTACTGCGGGTCGTTGTTGTAGTAGTGCTCGTCGACGATGTCCACGGGGGCCGTGCTCACCGGTGTGGTCGCGATCAGCTTGATCTGCGGATACGCCGCCCGGATCGCATTGGCGAACATCGGGTAGCGGTAGGCGCTGTAGCTCCCCGAGCCGTCGAAGAAGTCCTCGTTGCCGATCTCGACCATGCTCACGTCAAACGGGGCCGGATGGCCGTCGGCGGCGCGCCGCGCCCCCCAGTACGTCGACGTCGGCCCAGTGGCGTACTGGATCTCATCCAGTGCCGACTGGACGTAGGGCTGCAGCTGGCTCTGGGGGACGACCGTCCCGGTGAGCGTGTAGCCCGCCCACACCGCCAGCACGGGCGAGGCGTGCAGCTCCTCGGCGAGCTCGAGGTACTCCAGGAGCCCCATCCCGTCCTGGGACCAGTATCCCCAGGCACTGTTGAAGTGGCCCGGGCGGTTCTGGATCGGCCCGACCGTGGTCTCCCAGTCAAAGCGGGTGTCGATCGTGTCGCCCTCGAGGTAGTTGCCGCCGGGGATTCGCATGTAGCCGGGATTCAGCGCGGCCAGCTCCTGCATGAGATCGATGCGGAACCCGTTGGCCGTGTTGTCATAGGTGGGCGGGAACAGTGAGACGATGGTGAACCACAGGTTGCTCTGAGCCGCCGAGGCCGCCGGTGTGGAGATGACGAACCGGTTCTCCAGAGAGGCGGGCGCTGCGCCGTCGGTGTGAAGGGTGGTGGTGAACTGCTGCCAGGAGCCCGTGATCCCGGTGACGGTGCTCGAGGCCCACACGTGCCCGGAGGTGCTCTCCAGGTCCACGGTGAGAGGTCCCGGCTTGGCGGCGTCGCCGCGCGCGAAGAACGACACCCTGTAGGTCGTCGAGGGCTTGACCGGGATGCCCCAGTAGCCGGCGTTGGCCACGCCGACCCTGCCGTTTGAGGTCCCGTTGCCCACGGCCAGCTTGAGGCTGACCGGGTTGGCCGCGTTCAGCGGCTGGCTGGAGTCAAGCGAGACGCTCGCGTCGGTGCCGGGGGCGCCGACCTCTGACCAGGCCACCGGGCTCGACGAGCTCTCCTTGAGGTCGCGGTTGCGGATGAGCTCGGCATAGAGTCCGCCGTCGGCGGAGTGGTTGATCTCCTCCAGGAACTCCCCGAACTGAGTGGGATTGATGGCCGGTCCGCGCTGGGTGGCGTCGACCGAGAGCACGCCGGGACCCGCCAGCTGCGAGATGGCGCCGGCGCCGAGGGCGCCCGAGTACGTGCGGACGTCGTCGATGTCTCCGGAGGTGAAGTCGACCTGGCCCGAGTTGTAGAAGCCGCGCCCGACGGCCAGCGATCCGGTCGCCCCCCAGTTGGGGACGTAGGGCTGGGTCTGCTGGAGCACGCCGTTGACATACAGCGAGATGGTCTGCTTGACGGAGTCATAGACCCCGGCCAGGTGGTACCACTCGTTGGGCTGCGGGATGATGTTGGGCGCGCTGGCGACGATCCCGAGCGCCTTGGGCGAGTCGTACGCCGGCCGCGTGAAGGCAAAGCGGCCCGTGTCGGCGCGCAGCTGGAGGAAGAAGCCGCTGATCTGGGTCCCGTCCTGGCTGACGAACGTCTGGTAGCCGGCGGTGCTGGTCAGATACACCCACGCCGAGACCGTGAAGCTCTGCGTGGTGTCGATGACCGGCCCGGCGCTCTGCGCGTACTGCCGGCTCGGCGTGCTCACCGCCAGCGAGTGCGGGCCGACGACGCCGGGCCCCCACGACGCTCCGTTCTGAAGCGTCAGCGGGTTGTTGGCCCCGGAACTGTCGGCGGCCGTCGTCCCGGAGCCCTCATCGAAGGTCCAGTGGCCGGTGAGGGTCGCGGGGGCCGCCTGCGCCGGCGAGGCCACGGCCAGTGACGACAGCGCCAGGGTCGCGGTGGCCGCCACGACACTGGTGAGAAGGCGCGACAGGACTGGGCCCAAACGGCGCCGGGGCGTGGACACGGCCATCTTTCGATCTCCCTCTCTCCGCCCACCTGGCCGGGCCATGTGAGCGCTCACAGAACGGTGGGTCTACGAGTACCCATGGGATGGTGGCCTGAAACGCGCGGCTGCCGCCCCTGTCCGTTTTGCGACAGCTGCGGCTAGACGATCTTGCCGGGGTTCAGATGCCGCCCCGGGTCGGTGCCGTCGAACAGCGCGCGCAGCATCTCCACGCCCGGCTGTGAGATGTCCTGCCCGAGCCACCGGGCGTGCTCGGTCCCGACGGCGTGGTGGTGTGACAGCGTGGCGCCGTTGTCGACGAAGGTCTGCTGGACTGCCGACTTGACTACGTCGTATTCGGCGAGCATGTCGCCACCGGGCGACGGCGGGAAGGCGAAGGTGAAGTACAGGCACGCGCCCGCGTGGTAGCTGTGGGAGAGGTGGCACATGACGTAGCCCTGGACGCCGAGGTCGCTGAAGGCCCGCTCGGTGGCGACGACGACGGCGTCGTAGACCGGGGTGAGCAGGCTCCAGGGCATCGCGGTCTCCGACACGTCGCCGGCCACCCCGCGATCGAGCAGAAAGTCCCGGATGTAGGGCGTGTCGAACTTCTTCTGGTCATACAGCGCGCCGGGGCCCGAGCCGATGCACAGCCCGCCATGGGCCTTGACGATCCTGCCCACGGCCTTGCGCTCACGGGCCACGTGAGCGGCGCTGCCCTCGTAGCCGATGAACGACAGCGCCATCACCTCGACATCGAAGCCGAGACGCCGGACCAGGAACTCCCGCAGCGCCCGCGACTGGAGCTTGTCCAGCAGCGTCGGCCTCTTGCGCGTGGCGAACGAGAACTGGGTCTCACGGGCGTCGGAGACCCGCGTCACCGAGACGCGGGACTCGCTCTCGGCGATGGCGCGCATCGCCGCCAGCCCGGCGGCGAAGGTGGGGAACAGATAGCCGAGGATGATCCGCTTCTCGGGGAGCCGCCGCACCTCCACGGTGGCCTCGGTGATGATGCCGAGGCGACCCTCGCTGCCCAGGATCATCTGGCGCACGCTGGGCCCCGTCGACATCGCCGGTACGGGACGGGTGACGAGCGTCCCCGAAGGTGTGACGACACGCAGCCCCTTGGCCAGGTCGGCGATGTCGCCGTAGCGGTCGGACTGCATCCCCGAGGAGCGGGTCGCGATCCAGCCGCCGAGCGTGGAGTGCGGGAACGAGTCGGGGAAGTGGCCGAGCGTGTACCCGCGGGCCGCGAGCTGCTCCTCGAGGTCCGGACCGCAGACGCCGGCTTGGACGCGGGCCAGCCGGGAGGTCTCGTCGATCTCCAGCAGCCGATCCAACCGCGCCAGGTCGACCGAGACCACGGGCCGCACCTCGTCGCCGGGCGCCTCCAGCGAGCCGGAGATCGACGAGCCCCCGCCGAAGGGAATGAGCACGGCGTCATGATCGAGCGCCGCGCGCATCACAGCGGTGACCTGGTGCTCGCTGCCCGGCCGCACCACCACATCGGGGATCCGCGCGAGCGCTCCCCGGCGCTGAAGGATGAGGTCGCGCAGGGACTTCCCGCGCGCGTGCACGACCCGGTCCATCCGGTCCTGGGACACCGCGTCGCTGCCGACCGCCGCCTCGAGCGCCGCTCGCAGGCCGTCGGGGAGGTCTGGCTCGGGCACCTGCAGATCCTCGAAGCCCACCGGGGTCGCGGTCGGCGTGCCCACCCGGATGCCGAGCACCCGCTCGATGAAGGGCGCGAGGTCGGGTTTGTCCTCGTGGGTGAACTCGACGCCCTCGTGTCCCCAGCCCCACCATTTCATCGTGGCCATTGCGTGCTGGACCATAGGCGATGGCCGCACGGTGCCGGCCCTCACCATCACCGGCTCTGTCGGTGGCGAAGTGGGCGATCGGGCCGCTCGTGTGGCGCTTCGCCGGGAGGAGCGCTCGAGCGCGGACCTCAGGTGGCGGTCGGCGCGATCGGCACCGCGAAGTCGCAGTCGGGCCGGCTGGTGTCGGTGATCGGCCGGCTGGCCAGGAAGGTCACGCGTACGCCGAGGTCACTGGCCTGGACGGCATGCTCCGCGGCCCACGCGCGCACCGACTCGGAGACCAGCTGCCATTCGGCGGGCGTGGTCTCACCGCCCGGCCCGAGGTGGACGAAGGCCTCCTCGTGCTCGGCCTCGGTCCGCAGGCTCAGCTCGGGGATGGTGGCGGCCAGCGTCTCGGCCTGCTCGTCGGGGACCGGGCGGCACCACTCGATCGGCCCGTCGCTGTCCTCTGAGACCTCGCTCCAGTAGATGCAGTAGGCGGCGCCCTCGCGGCCGTCGATCCTCGGCGGGTCGTGGCGTTGGAGCACGGCGATGAACTCCTTGCCCAGCGCCCACGCCGCCGCCTCGCCGGCGACGTTGCGCCTGAGGCAGAGGATGTGCCGCGCCGGGATGGTCCGGGTGTTGACGTCAAACATGATCGACCTCTTTCCACTGAGTCGATCCACGAGGGAGGCGGCGAGCCGGCGCCGGGCGGCGTGCTCCGTCTCCGCGCGGGCCCAGTACTCGACGATGCGCCGTGCGGCGTCCGCCGGCTCCAGCCCGACGATCGCCTTGATCTGGGCCAGGGGGATTTGCAGCTCTCGCAGAGCCGAGATCAGCCGCGCGCGCTCGAGCTGATCGGTCGAGTAGGAGCGGTAGCCGGAGCTCTCGTCCACCCGTGCCGGCACCAGCAGGCCCAGCTCGTCGTAGAGGCGCAGCGCCTTCGGCGACAGGCGGGACCGGCCGGCGAACTCTCCGATGCTCATCAACTGCAAACGGCCATCTCCCTCGTGGGTCTATGGTTGCGCGCCCAGTTTGCGGCTTGCCCCTAGGCCAAGGTCAAGGGCCGTTGTCCATACCCATGTGCAGGCGGTGACCACTCCGGCCCCACGGCTGTACTTCGACCTCGGCTCCCCGCACGCGTACCTGACGCTGGAGCGGGCCGATGCGGTCCTGGGGCCGGCCTCCGATGCATTGGCCGCTCGGTTGGCCCGCCAATGCCCGCTCGGATCTGGGGGCCGCCGACTTCCAGATCGGGTCCTCGGTGCGGGCCCTGCTGGCGAGGAGGACGCCGGCCGGCTGGTGGCCGTGCGGGTGGTGCTACGCGGCCGGGCGGGCGAGCGCCCCCAC
>JBAQGP010000233.1:0-4442 GCA_049287845.1 Solirubrobacteraceae bacterium
CCACGGCGGTGGCGGCGGGCGCGTTCGCGGTCACGGTCTCCGGCGACTGGGAAGGGATGCCCGATCGCCCGTCCCTGGCCCTGCTCGAGTCACGCGAACCGGTCATCCGCTGAGGGCCGGAGCCCGGAAAGGGCAGCGCAGGCGCCGCCCGGCGCGGCCAGCCCACGCCCAGCATCCACGCGGTGCGCCGTTCCGGCTTGTCGGGGCGCGCGAGGGTCCTCGCCATTGGGCGCCGTGCCGCTTGACACGCCGAGCGCGGGTACGACAATCCCCGCCCGGCGAGAGAGAGGAAGGGGTTCCACATGCAAACGTTTCGCCTGCGCTCGCTGCGTGCGTACCTGTGCCTGGCAGGAGCCGCAGCTGTCATGACCGCCGTGGTGGTCGTCCTGGCCTCGAACGGCGGCGTGGCCAGTGCCCGGACCAGCCGCGCGCTGGTCAACGCTTCGAACCGGCTGGCCTCGGTCAGCCCCACCATTCCGGCCAAGGTCGGCTGCTCGACGCTCACGTCGCTGTCGAGCCTGGTCACCATCCCGCATTTCCCGACGAGCATCGACTCCGCCACCGACACGGCCGCGGCCGCCGGCAACCCGGAGTACTGCGACGTGAAGGGGATGATCGCACCCCAGACCCACTTCGAGATGAAGCTCCCCGTGAGCACCTGGCAGGGCCGCTACCTGCAGAACGGGTGCGGCGGCTACTGCGGCGTGATCACCAACCAGAACTTCCCGTCCTGTGACGCCCAGCTGGGGGGCGACTTCGCGATGGCCACCGACGACGAGGGCCACACCACCTCCAGCGGCCTCGGTGGCGCGGGGTTGTTCGCCTTCAACAGCCAGAAGCTGCGCAACGAGTACGGCTATGAGTCAGAGCACGCGCTCGCCATCGTGGCCAAGACGATCATCGGCGACTACTACGGCCAGTCACCCAACTACTCCTATTTCGACGGCTGCTCGGACGGCGGCCGCGAGGCGATGGCAGTGGCCGAGCGCTATCCCACCGACTTCAACGGGATCATCGCCGGGGCGCCCGAGATCATCGCCGGACCGCTCAACGCCGAGCTGCAGACCTGGGACTATCGGGTCAACACCGACGCCAACGGCAACGCGATCCTGACCTCGGGGAAGCTGGCGGCGCTGCACAGCGCGGTCATCAACGCGTGCGCCGGGGATGACGGCGTCAGCGACGGCATCATCACCGACCCGCGCAACTGCCACTTCGACGTCTCGAGCATGCAGTGCCCGGCGGGCGTGGACAACGCCAGCTGCCTGACCCCGGCGCAGGTGACGGTGGCGGACGAGATCTACCAGGGGCCGGTGGACCCCCGAGGACGCCATCTGTACCCGGGCGGGCTCGCCTTCGGCTCGGAGGGGTCCTGGGGCGGCTTCCAGGTTGCCCCGGCGCCCGCGGGGGCCACGGTGTCATCCAAGACCGCGGCGGTCTACGGCGGCCTGTCGCTGCCCTACCTGCGCTACCAGTACCTGCCGCCGGGCCAGCTCGGACCGGACCCCGACCAGTGGAGCTTCAGCGACAGGACATTCCGCTCGCTGTTCCCGGTGGCCAACACCTATGACGCGATGGACACCAACCTCAGCGCGTTCCGCAGCCACGGCGGCAAGCTGATCATCTGGCAGGGCTGGGCCGACCAGGCCATCCCCGTGTTCGGGACGATCGACTACTACGACACGCTGACCAGCCGCATGGGCGGTCTGAACTCGACCCAGCAGTTCGCGCGGATGTTCCTGTTCCCCACCGTCGCGCACTGCGGCGGGGGCTACGCGGCCAGCAGCTTTGACCTCGTCTACCCGATGGTCCAGTGGGTGGAGAACGGGTCAGCGCCCAGTCAGATCACGGCGACCGACACGGTCGGTGCCAACACGCTGACCCGGCCGGTGTACCCCTATCCGCTCGTGCCCAAGTACAACGGCACCGGCTCGACGAGCGACGCGTCGAACTTCCACCCGGTGCTCTCGCCGCACGCTCGCGACTACTCGCAGTGGATCGGCAACGACCTCTTCTACCAGCCCGTGGACGCATCCCAGGGTTCGTGGCGCGAGACTAGGAGGAGTGCCCACACCCACGCATGACGTCATCGTCGTCGGCGCCGGCCACAACGGGCTGGTGGCGGCGGCTCTGCTGGCGGGCTCCGGCCACCGCGTCCTGATGCTGGAGTCCGCCGGCCACCCCGGTGGCGCGACGGTGTCGGCACGCCCGTTTCCAGGCGTCGACGCGCGCATCTCGCGCTACTCCTACCTGATCAGCCTGTTCCCGCAGGCGCTGCTGCGCACGCTCGGGGTGAGCGTGGAGCTGCGCCGGCGGCGCATCAGCTCCTATACGCCATACGGCGACGCCGGCGTGCTCATCTGCGACGACCCGCGGCGCACGCGCGAGACGATCGCGCGCGCCCTGGGCGACGGCAACGGCGCCAGCACCAGCGCGGATGCGCTGGACCGGCTCAACGCCCTCACCACCGGGGTGGCAGAGCGCGTCTTCCCCACCCTCACCGAGCCGCTGCGCTCGCGCGCACAGCTGCAGGCGCACGTCGGCGACGACGGCGCCTGGGAGGCTCTGTTCGAGCGGCCGCTCTCAGAGCTGCTGACCTCGCGCTTTGACCACGACCTCATCCGCGGGCTGGTCGCCACCGACGCGCTGATCGGGACCTTCGCCGCCCTCGAGGACCCGGGCCTGGTGCAGAACCGCTGCTTTCTGTACCACGTGATCGGCAACGGGACGGGGCGGTGGGACATCCCGGTGGGCGGTATGGGGGCGCTGTCGGGGGCGCTCGCCGACGCGGCCCGGCGCGCCGGCGCCGAGCTGCGCCTCAACACGCCGGTCACGCGCATTCAGTCAGACGGCTCGGGCGTGGCGGTGCACACCGCCACCGATGAGATCCACGAGGGGCGGCATGTGCTGGCCAACGTGGCTCCGGCCGTGCTGGCGCAGCTGATGGGCGACCCACCGCCGGGCGAGGCGCCCGAGGGATCGCAGCTCAAGCTCAACCTGCTCCTGCGCCGCCTTCCCCGGCTGCGTGACCCGGCCGTCTCGCCGCAGGAGGCGTTTGCCGGCACCTTCCACGTCAACGAGGGCTACGACCAGCTCCAGCGTGCGCACGCCCAGGCGGCCGCCGGCCAGATCCCCGAGCTGCCGCCCTGCGAGGCCTACTGCCACTCCCTGACTGACCCGACGATCCTGAGCCCGGAGCTGCGGGCCGCCGGGGTGCAGACACTCACCGTATTCGGGCTGCACATGCCGGCGCGGCTGTTTCGCGCCGACCACGACGCCGCCCGCGAGGCAGCGGTGACGGCCACGCTGGCCTCGATCAACGCGGTGCTGGCCGAGCCCATCGAGGACTGCCTGCTGTACACCCCCGACGGGGCGCCGTGCCTGGAGGCGCACACGCCGCTCGAGCTGGAGGATGAGTTGGGCATGCCCGGGGGCCACATCTTCCACCGCGACCTGGCGTGGCCGTTCGCCGAGGACGACGCCGACGTCGGAGGCTGGGGCGTCGAGACCGCGCGGTCAAACGTCTGGCTGTGTGGGGCCGGCGCCCGGCGCGGCGGAGCCGTGAGCGGCATCCCGGGCCACAACGCCGCGCGGGCGGTGCAGCTGCAAGCCGGGTAGGTCACTGACGCCAGAGAGCGCACGTCATCCGATTGCGCGGTGCGTGCCCTGTGACGTCAGCGGGCTGAACTCTCAGAGCACACAGCGTCCCACGCGGGGGTGCGCGCTCTGTGGGTTCAGAAACCGCTCCGATCCGTGGGCGCCAGCCAGCGGTCGATCAAAAAGCGCGCGATCGACACCGGCGGGGGGAGCTGGAATCCGGGGTCACCGCCGTCGATCGCCTCTTGGATGGCGTCGCGGCGCAGCCAGTAGACCTCCTCGAGCTCCCCGTCGGTGGCCCGCGGCTCGCCCCCGTCAGACACCGCGTGGAAGCCGAGCATGAGCGACGCCGGGAATGGCCACGGCTGCGACGCGACGAACACCGGATCGCGGGCGATGATGCCCGACTCCTCCTGCACCTCGCGCGTGACGGCCTCCTCGGCCGACTCTCCCGGCGACACGAACCCGGCGAGGACGCTCACGCGCCCCGCCGGCCAGCCCGCCCGCCGTCCGAGCAGGAGCCGATCGTCGTGCTCCACGGTCATGATGACCACCGGGTCGGTGCGGGGGAAGTGGTTGACGCCACACCGCGGGCAGTGCCGGGAGTAGCCCGCCTCGGCGATGTCCGTGGCGTTGCCGCAGTTGGCGCAGAAGCGGTGGCGCCGATGCCAGTTGAGCAGCGCCATCACGTAAGAGGCCAGGCCCGCCTCGGCGGGTACCATCAGCGCCCCGGCCTCTCGCAGGCTCATGAAGCGGTGGTGGTCGATGACCTCGCGCCGCTCGTCGGGCGCCAGCGCGCCGACGTCGAGCGCGAACAGCGCGGCGTCGCCGTCGAGGCCCAGCAG
>JBAQGP010000234.1:0-3203 GCA_049287845.1 Solirubrobacteraceae bacterium
GCACCGCTCAGCAGCTCCTCAACTATCTCCTCTCGCCATGAGCACCGCCACGCGACAGGGCAGGCGCCGGCGCCCCTCGGCCCTCTCAAACCCGGTGCTGGTCGGCGCGATGACCGTGCTCGTGATCATGGTCGCTGTCTTCTTGGCCTACAACGCCAACACGGGGCTTCCGTTCGTCCCCACCGACGAGCTCAAGGTGGATGTGGCATCGGGCTCTGACCTGGTCCCCGGCAACGAGGTGCGCGAGGGCGGCTTCCTCGTCGGCGTGGTGCAGTCGCTCACGCCGATCCAGCTCCCCAGCGGCCAGGTGGCCGGTCAGCTCGTCCTCAAGATCAACAAGGCCTACGGCAAGGTGCCGGTCGACACGACGGCGTCGATCCGCCCGCTGTCGGTGCTCGGGCTCAAGTACGTCGACCTGCACGTGGGCGGCGCCCGCAAGCTCATCGAGGACGGCGGCACGCTCCCCATCACGCAGACCAGCGTGCCGGTCCAGTTCGAGGACGTCTTCAAGGCCTTTGACGCCAAGACCCGCAAGTCGATCGATCGGAACCTCGTCGGCTTCGGCGACACCTTCGCAGGCCGCGGATCGGCGCTGAACGACACGTTCGCGAGCCTGCCGTCGCTGCTGGGCTACCTCAAGCCTGTCACCCAATACCTGGCGGATCCCAACACCGAGCTCACGCGCTTTTTCAACAACCTCGAGGGCGTGATGGGCGCGGTGGCCCCGGTGGCACAGACCAACGCCCGGCTGTTCACCGACATGGCCACCACCTTCCAGGCCATCGACCACAGCCCCTCAGACCTCGAGTCCACGATCGCCAAGTCCCCCGCCACCGAACAGGTGAGCACCCGGTCCCTGGCGGTGCAGCGCCCGTTCCTGGTCGACCTCAACACGCTGGGCACCCAGCTCGCCCCGGCCACCGCCGAGCTGCGCGACGCGCTGCCCGACATCAACCCGGCCATCGAGGCCGGCAGCCGGACCCTGGTCCGCACCCCGGTGCTCAACGCCAATCTACAGCAGGTCATGGGCGCGCTGAAGACGCTGGCGCAGGCGCCGGGCACCAACGTGGCGGTCAACGCGCTCACCAGCACGGTGCAGACGCTGAACCCGATGATCCGCTACCTCGGCCCCTACCAGACCGTGTGCGATGACTGGAACTACTTCTGGACCTACCTGTCCGAGCACATCTCGGAGGCGACGAGCTTCGGCTTTGCGCAGCGGGTGCTCTTCAACGAGGCCAACCCGACCCAGCCCAACAACGTGGGGCAGCAGGGCGCGACCCAGCCCGCGAATGGCGGCGGCTCGACGTCGCTGGCGACGGGCGGCAACGAGTTCCTGCACGCGCAGGCCTACGGGGCCGCCGTCGACACCGCGGGCAACGCCGATTGCGAGACGGGCCAGCGCGGCTATCCGCTCAAGCTCAACCATCTCGACCCCGCCGGCAACAACTTCGTCACCGACGCCCACACCCCCGGCGACCAGGGCCCGACGTTCAAGGGCCGCCCCCACGTACCCGCCGGTGAGACCTTCACCCGCAACCCCACCACCGGTCCCCAGCTGGCCAGCGTCCCCTCGAACCCATGAGACTGAGACGCAAGAAGACGCGCCGCAACGGCATGAGCACGTTCATGGCCGGCCTGATCGGGATCATCCTGATCGCCGTGTTCTCCTACGCGGCGTACACGAAGTTCGCCAACCCGTTCGCCCACAAGTACACGGTTCACGCGACCTTCGCCAACGCCAACGGGCTCCAGCCCGGCTCGCTCGTGCGCATCGCCGGCGTCAACGTCGGGACCGTCACCTCGGTGGCGCAGGAGCCGGGATGCAAGTCGGCGAGCACGACGCAGAGTGCGTGCCAGGCGGCCGACGTGACGATGAACATCACCAACCAGGGCCTGCCGATCCACGACGACGCCACCTTCGCCATTCGCCCGCGCATCTTTCTGGAGGGCAACTTCTTCGTCGACGTCTCTCCCGGCACGCCCCAGGCGCCCGTGGCCCAGGACAACCACACCTTTGCGATCCAGCAGGGCGTCGAGCCCGTCCAGTTCGATCAGGTGCTCACCGGCCTGCAGGGCAACACGCGCCAGAACCTGCAGACGCTGCTGCAGCAGTACGGCAAGGCGGTCAAGGTGGGCGGGCCGTCGTTCAACAAGTCGATCCAGTACTGGCTGCCCGCCTATGAGTACTCCTCGATCGTCGCGCACGACGCGCTCGGCATCGAACCCCACGACCTCTCCAACTACATCGCCGCCCAGGGGCAGGTGTCCGCGGCCGTCGACACCCATCCCGAGAACCTCGAGAACCTCATCACGGACTTCAACACCACCGCCAACGCCTTCGCGCGCAAGAACACGGCGCTCGAGCAGACCGTGGCCCAGCTGCCCCGGACGCTGTCGGCGGCCATCCCGGCGTTCAATGCCCTCAACGCCGCCTTCCCGCCACTGCGGGCGTTCGCGCGGGCGCTCGTGCCCGGCGTGAAGGCGACCGGGCCGATGGTCGACGCCAGCCTTCCGTTCGTCACCCAGCTCAACGACCTCGTACAGCCGTCAGAGCTGCGGGGCCTGACCGCCGACCTGCGTCCCACCGTCCCGGCGCTCGCCAGGCTCGTCAAGGACACGATCCCGCTGATGAAAAACGAGGTCCGGCCCACGGCGAGCTGCGTGGCCGGCGTCATCTACCCGTGGTCACAGCTCACGGTTCCCGACAGCAACTTCAACGCCTCCAACGGCTTCCCGCCGCGCAAGGTCTACGTCGAGGCGGTCGATTACCTGCCCGGTCTGGCCGGCGAGTCGCGCAACTTCGACGCCAACGGCCCCTACATCCGCATCTTGGGGACCGGCGGCACCCTCACCTACTCGCTGCAGCCGGGGCTGTTCGGCCAGTCACTGACCAAGCTCGACGCCGTCCAGCCACAGGTCCCGCCCGGCGGCAAGCGCCCGCCGTATGAGGAGACCGTCCCGTGTGAGACCCAGAAGCCCATCACCGATCTCTCCGCCCCGTCCAGCGGACCCATTCAGCAGACGAACACCGGCATCCCCGCCGCCGCCGCTCAGGCGCGCTGGCAGGGCGCGACCCAGAACGCGGTGCCCGCCCTGGCGCAGATCGCCGGCGCTTCGGGGCTGAAGCTCAACACCTCGAACATGTCGGGCGGCTCCGCGAAGTCGGGGTCGGGCGCCTCCGGGTCGGGCGGGTCGGGCTC
>JBAQGP010000235.1:0-5523 GCA_049287845.1 Solirubrobacteraceae bacterium
AGTAGGAGGCGGAGTCGGCTGGGATCGTCAGCCGTAGGCCAAGCTTGCCACCGAGCTTGGGCATGGCGGATGTGACCCCGGGCAGATTGCCCTCCGAGCCGATGCCGTTCTGGAAGACGACCGCGACATTCTTGTAGCCCTTCCGAACGGCCCACACGGCAAAGGCCGCGCCGTTGGCGTCATCGGATGGCGTCAGGCGCCAGTAGTAGGGCAGTCTGTTCTTGCTGAAGGCGACAAGTCCATTGGTCGTGACCATAGGGATCCGGGCGTTGTTCACAATCGGCACCGTGGTGGCCGCCGTGTTGCTCTCCAACCCGATCGCCATGTCGAAGTTCGACGTGGTGGCGATGGCGCGCGTCACGTTGGGCACGGCATCGGCGGCGTCGCCTGTGTCATCTACCGATGTGCAGTGCATCTGGTGGCCGAGAACGCCCCCAGCTTTGTTGATCAGGTCCGTCGCCGCGTAACAGGGAGAGCCCAGCAGCTTGCCGAACTGAGCCGCCGGCCCAGTGAAGGGCGCGATCACGCCGACGTTGACGGCGCCGCTTTGACCTGCGGATGCGGCCGATCCGCCGCCCCCGCCGGTTGACGTGCTGGAGCTGGAACTGCCACATCCGGACAGTAGAGCGGTAGCCACCGCCGCCACACCCCAGACGCGCCAACTCTTGGTGCAGACCATCGCGGAACCTCCTGATCAACGGTTGCAGCCGACCGGACGGGCTGGCCGGCCGCGGGCACCGTACCGCACGCACCAGCCCAATGGGACACGGCTCCCCCAATCGGGCTAGGCCCGCCCGCGGAGCCATTGCCAGGCGCTACTGTGCGCGTCCCACCCTCCGGTTCGAGGAGCCGCGTGTGCCGATCGACGACGGTTTTGATGTCAAGTTCCTGCCCGGCGTGCCGCCCGCCGAGGCCGGCTGTCCGCCGCCTCATCCGCGGGTCGAACACGTCGACGGGATGGTCATCGAGTACGACGCCAGCGTGCCGATGCGCGACGGCATCGAAATCTACGCCGACGTCTACAGGCCTGGCGGTGACGAGCCCGTTCCCGTGATCGTCGCGTGGGGCCCCTATGGCAAGCACGCGCCCGTGAAGTACGACCTGTTCCCAGATCACGGCGTCGCCGCCGAGTGGGTATCGCGCCACGCCGGCTTTGAGGCGCCTGACCCCCTCTACTGGACTCGGCACGGCTACGCCGTGATCAACGCCGATCCTCGCGGGATGTGGAACTCTCCGGGCGACGCGACGTTCTACTCCGCTCAGGAAGCCCGCGACGTGTACGACCTGATCGAGTGGGCGGGCACGCGGCTGTGGAGCACCGGCAAGGTCGGGATGTCTGGCGTGTCGTACCTCGCTATCACGCAGTGGCGAGTGGCGGCCGAGCACCCGCCGCACCTCGCCGCCATCAACCCCTGGGAGGGGCTGAGCGATCGCTACCGGGAGATGAGCTACCACGGCGGGATTCCGGAGGACCGCTTCGGACCGATGTGGCGGACGCGGCGGGTTCCATACTCCACCGGACGCGTCGAGGACACCGTCACTATGTATGCCGAGCATCCGCTGTTCGATGCGTACTGGGAGAGCAAGACTCCGGACCTCGACAGTGTGCGAGTGCCGGCATTCGTGGTCGCCAGCTGGTCAGACCAGGGACTGCACACGCGAGGCACGATCGAGGGTTTTCGGCGCATCGGCTCTGAGCACAAGTGGCTGCTCGTCCACGGCCGCAAGAAGTGGCAGTTCTACTACCAGCCAGAGAACGTCGAGCTCCTGCGCGAGTTCTTCGACCGCTTCTTGCGCGGCCAGAGCACCGGCGTCGACTCGTGGCCGCGCGTGCGCGTGGAGGTGCGTGAGAGGTTCTACGTCGGGCACGGCCTCGAGGGCCGGAACTGGCCACTGACCGGGACCGACTACCGGCGCCTGTATCTCGACGCGTCCACCGGACAGCTGTCGGGGACGGCCGGCGGCGCCGAGGCCGAGGTCCGCTACGACGCCAAGACCGGTCGTGCCGAGTTTGGCCACCGCTTCGCTGCCGACACCGACCTGGTGGGCCCGATGTGGCTGCGCCTTTGGGTGCAGTCAGACGGCTCCGATGACATGGACTTGTTCGTGGCAGTGCAAAAGCTCGATCAGGCTGGCGAGATCGTCCCGTTCTCGTTCTTCAACTCGCTGCAGGACGGACCGGTCGCTCTCGGCTGGCTGCGAGCGTCGCATCGTGAGCGCGACGACACCCGCTCATCGCCGGGGCAGCCATGGCACCCGCACCGCCGGGAACAGCGGCTGGCGCCGGACGAGGTGGTTGCGGTGGACATCGAAATCTGGCCGTCGGGCACGCGCTTTCGCGCGGGCGAGGAGCTGCGCCTGATCATCCAGGGCCGCGACATCTACACGTACCCTCCCGGAGTGGTCAACGTCGGGCACTCACAGACGCGAAACCGCGGCGACCACATCATCCACGCTGGCGGGCGATATAACTCGCACCTCGTCATCCCGGTCGTCTCGACATGAGCGCGGCCGGCGAGCGCGGCGTCAGCGTCCTGTTGCTGATCGCCCACCCTACGGAGATCCGCGAGCAGTATCGCCAGCGCGTCCAGGCGGCGTTTCCGGAGCTGACGGTGAATCTGGTGGAGCACCACAGCAAGGTCGATCCATATATCGCCGAGGCCGACATCCTGGTCACCTTCGGCGCGCATATGTCTGACGACGTCCTGGCCAAAGCTGGCCGGCTCCGATGGATCCAGGCGCTCGGCACCGGCGTCGACGGCATCGTCGACGCTCCTGGCTTCCGCCCCGGCACTCTCGTCACCAACCTGCACGGTCATCACGGCCCCGCTGTCTCGGAGGCGGTGCTCGGATTCATGTTGGCGCTCGCGCGTGACCTGCGGCGCGCGCTTGCCCAGCAGGCGGCCGCGCGCTGGCAGCGGTTTCCGGCCGCGCTGCTCGCCGGCAAGACGGTTGGCATCGTCGGCGTGGGGGCAATCGCCGAGGCGCTCGCTCCCAGGTGCGCTGCCCTCGAGATGGAGGTGGTCGGTGTGTCGTCGGCGCCGCGGCCGGTGGCGAACTTCCGCCGCGTCCATCCCCGGGCCGAGCTCGCGCGGGTGGCGGCTGACGCTGACTTCCTGGTGCTGCTCACCCCCTACACCACTCAGACCCGCGGCCTCATCAGCGCCACCGTACTGGCGGCGATGAAGCCCAGCGCGTTTCTCATCAACGTCGCGCGTGGGGGCGTCGTGGACGAGGCGGCGCTGGTCACTGCCTTGCGGGAGCGGCGCATCGCCGGTGCGGCCCTCGATGTCTTTAGCCAGGAGCCGCTGCCCGCAGACGATCCGCTGTGGGGTCTGGACAACGTCCTGCTCACATCCCACAGCGCCGGCTTCCACGTGGGCTACGTCGACGATGCGGTGCCCATCGTGGTGGAGAACATCCGGCGGTTCCTGGCCGGTGACATCGACTCCATGATCAACGTCGTGTCCCGGTGATGGTTTGCCGATGACTGTGGCCATCGAACGCATCAACGATCCGATCCCCACGCGTGAGCTCGAGCGCCGCTGGGCTGCGATTCGGAAGGCGATGGAGGCGCACCACATCGACGTTCTGCTGGCGCAGGCCAACAACGACTTCATGGGGGGGTACGTCAAGTACCTGACCGATTTGCCGGCCACCAACGGTTACCTCACCACGGTCGTGTTCCCGCGGGACGAGCCGATGACGCTGATCGGCCAGGGCGCCTTCGGGCTGCAGAGCACGCTACCGCCGCAGGGGGATGGGCTGCGGCGCGGGGTGGGGCGGGTCCTGGGGACACCGAGCTACGCCTCAGCCCACTACACCGCGGGCTACGACGCCGAGCTGGCGGCGACGGCGCTCACGCCCTACGCCGCCGGCACCATCGGCATGCTCGGCACCGGCGCCATCTCATTCGCTCTCATCGACACGCTCCGGCGCGGACCGGTCAGCAGCGCGCGATTCATCGATGCCTCCGACATCGTTGACCCGATCAAGGCAGTCAAGAGCCCCGACGAGATGGAGCGCGTGCGCCGGACCGCAGCCGCGCAGGACGACGCCATGTCGGCCGCGCTCGCGGCGGTGGCCCCCGGCATGCGCGAACTCGATGTGGCCGCGGTGGCCGAGCAGGTGGGACATGGCCTGGGCAGCGAGCAGGGACTGTTCCTCGCCTACTCCGGCCCGGCCGGCCAGCCGGGGCAGATCGTCAACCGCCACCTCCAGCACCGCGTCCTGCGCGAGGGGGATCAGTTCAGCCTGCTCATCGAGAACAACGGGCCCGGAGGCCTGTACTGCGAGCTCGGACGGACGGTGGTGCTCGGTCGGGCAACGGCCCAGATGAAGGAAGAGCACGAGTTCGTCCTGGAGGCCCAGCGCTTCTGCCTGGACCGCCTGCGTCCTGGAGCGGCCTGTGCCGAGATCTGGGAGTCCTACAACGACTTCATGCGCGTCCATCGGCGGCCGCCCGAGCAGCGCCTGCACTGCCACGGGCAGGGGTACGACATGGTTGAGCGGCCGTTGGTGCGCTTCGACGAGACGATGACCGTGCCGGCCGACATCTACTTGGCCCTGCATCCGGCGTTCAGCACCGAGCACAGCTACAGCTGGATCTGCGACAACTTCTGGCTCGCTGCCGACCGCGGCGTGGAAAGACTGCACCGGTGTCCGCAGGAGCTGTTCGAGCTCGATTGACCCCCGAAGACGGCGGAGGAGAACCATGATCGGCAAGATCGCGCTTGAGGAGCACTTCGTTCCGGCTGGGCTCACCGACTTGATCACAAATCCCGGATGGGCGCCGGACGCGTGGCAGCGGACGCTTGGAATGTTGACCGACACCGAGAAGCGGCTGGAGAAGATGGACCGGGCGGGCGTGGAGGTGGCGGTGCTGTCCCTGGCCTCCAACGGTCTGCAGGACGTCCTGGATCCCGGGCGCGCCGTGGCGCTCGCGCACGAGGTCAACGACGCCCTGGCGGTGGCGGTGGCGGCGGAGCCGGACCGGTACCTCGGTCTCGCCGCGCTGCCGATGCTCGATGTGGAGGCCGCAGTCGTTGAGTTGGAGCGCTGCGTGCAGACACTCGGCTTCCGAGGGGCGCTCGTCAACGGCTACTCCTCCGAGGGGACCCTGGACGCGGGGTGCTACTACGACGACCCGCGCTATGACCCCCTGTGGGAGCGGTTCGTCGGGCTCAAGGTGCCGTTCTATCTGCATCCGCGCAACCCGCTGCCAGGTCAGCGGCGCATCTACGAGGGCCGCGAACAGCTGCTGGGACCGACGTGGGCGTTCGGCGCCGAAACGGCCGTGCATGCGCTGCGCATGCTGATCGGCGGAGTCTTCGACCGCTTCCCGGACCTGATCGTGGTCCTCGGGCACCTGGGCGAGCTGCTGCCATTCGCCATCCGCCGGCTGGAGCAGCGCCTGTCGCGGCGATCAGACGTCCACTTGGCGCGGCCCGCGGGGGACTACCTGCAGGACAACTTCTATCTCACCACGAGTGGCAACTATCACACGCCGTCGCTGATCGGCAT
>JBAQGP010000236.1:0-2714 GCA_049287845.1 Solirubrobacteraceae bacterium
GGATCACCCTGGTCCTCGTCTATGTGGGCCTCGCCGTGCTGCGGCGCTTACGCGGCTGGGCCGCGCTGGCGGTCCCGGCGATCGGCGCCGGGCTGCCGCTGCTCTACTACTACCTCCTCTCCCATAACGACTCGGCCTGGAAGCTGGCCGGCCAATACGAGATCATCTCCCGCCTGCCGGCGATCGTCCTCCTCGCCGGCTTCGGGCCGCTGGTCCTGATCGCCGCCTGTGGCGTGCGGCGCCCCGGAGGCGAGCTCATCGAACAGGCGCTCCTGGTCTGGGTGGGCGCATGTGTGGTGACCTACTTCGCCAACGACTCCTTTGCGCCACACGCCCTCCAGGGCCTCAGCCTGCCGTTCGCCATTCTGGCGGTGCGCGGCTGGCGCCGCCTGCACCTGCCCGCGGTCCTCGGCGTGGCGGCGGTGGCGCTCATCACCATTCCGGGCCTGGCCTTCAACGCGCGCAAGTTCGCCCGCACCGCCACCAGCAGCAAGCTCGTGGAGTACTACCTCCCTCAGGCTGACGCCCAGGCGCTGGACTGGGTGACCCAGCACGGCCCGGCGGGCGGCATCCTGGCCCCGACCCCGTTCGCCGCTGTCGTGCCCGCTCAAACCGGGCGGCCGGTATGGGTCGGTCACGGGTACTGGAGCCAGAACTACCCCGAGCAGGCTCGCGAGGTGGACCGCCTGTTCGGCGGCCGGATGTCCAAGACGGCATCCCGGGCCTTCGCGGTCTCCACCGGCGCCACCGTCCTTGTCTCTGACTGCCGCCACGCGGCCGACCTCACCCGCAAGCTGGGGTCAGCGGTGGGCGCCGTGCACCAGTTCGGGTGCGCGCGCGTCTACGTGATGAAGCCCCGCGTGAGCGCGTCGGGTCGCTAACGGCTTCGGTCTGCCAGCCGGTAGACGAAGCGCAGCCCCGACCACGTCGCGTCGATCGCGCACACCTTGTTGTCCACCAGGCCGCTGGCGAGGCCCAGCTCGCGCACCGCGCCCTCCCCCATGTCGGTGGCGACGCCCGAGCTGCGCTTGGGCCATGCCACCCACAGCCCGCCCGCCTGGTCGAGTGCGTTCTTGAGCGACGGGAGCCGCCGCTCGAGCTCGGAGCGCTTCTGCACGAAGACGACGAGCACGTCGAAGCTGCCCTGCACGCGCCTCCGTATCGTGACGCCCGGCGGAAGCTCCCCCAGCACCTCGTCGAAGTCGTGCGGCGCACTGATCAGGCCCAGGCGCGAATCAGCCTTGATGCCGAGCTTGCGCGGCAGCGGGGTGCCCGAGTAGCCCGCCGAGCTGGTGGCGACCATGGCCCGGGAGCCTACGCCCTCGATGCATGCATGATGTCGATCCGGGGTAGAAAGACCGGGCTGATGATCAGGTCTTTCACCGCGCCCCCCGCGCCCGCCGCCCGGATCGAAGCGACCGCGTCGCCGCAGGCCCGCTTCGCCGCGGCGACGCTCCTGGCGATCCCGCCGGCCGTCCGGCAGGCGCTGCGCGATGCGGTCGCCACCAGTCTCGGCATCCCGATCGACGGCTACGGTCCAGACGTCGATGCGGTGGATCCGGTGCTCCAAGCGGCCTACGACTCAGATGTCGACGATCTCTTTGAGTGCTGGGTGCGCAAGCACATCTTCGACTCGGCCGACGACCGCCTCTTTCGCCGGGCCCTCCGGATCGCGCCGGCCCCGGCCGGCGCACCCTCAGCGTCGCCCCAGTAGCCGCGGTTCCGGCAGCCGGGGTGGGTCACAGCGCCGCCTCCGCGACGACCTGGGCGATCAGTCCCGACAGCTGACTGCCCTGCCACGCCACGGGGGACCGGCCGGGCTCGTCGGTGACCAGACGGGCGCCCGGGATGGCCTCCGCGTAGGCCTCCCCCACCGCCTGGGGGTGCTCGGGGTCGGCCTCGTCATCGGAGGCGACGACCACGGTGGGGACCGCGACGGCGCCCAGATCGTCGAGCGATTCAAACGGCCGCGAGCGCGGGACCGCGCGCAGGGCATCAGCCACCGCCTCGGGATGCTCGTGCAGGGCCAGGCGCTGGCGGATCACCTTGATCACCGTCTCGCGCCAGCGCTCGGGAAGATGACCCCGCCCCCCCGCCTCGTAGGCGGCCACGAAGCCGTCGATGCCGTCGCGGCGCAGGCCGTCGGAGAGGGCGTCCCAGCGGGCCAGGCGCTGAGGGTCTGAGTCCTCCGCTCCGCTGAAGGCCGGCGTGATGATCACCAGGCCGGCCACGCGCTCGGGTCGGCGTAGAGCCAGCCACACCAGCGTGTGGGCGCCCATCGAGGCTCCCGCCAACACCGCTCGCTGGACGCCGGCGTGATCGAGTACCGCCTCCAGGTCGGCGCCGAGGTCCTCGTAGCGATACGCCTCCGCGCTCTCGGCAGGCGATGACGCGCCGTGCCCGCGCGCGTCATAGGTGAGTACACGGTGTCCCCCCCGCTCCAGCGCCGAGGATCCCATCACCACGTAGCGACGGGTCGCCGTCAGCCCGTGGGCCAGCACGACGGTGGGTCCCTCGCCCGCGTCGCTGCCCGCCAGGGCCACGGCGCCCCGGGTCGCGATGAAATCGGTCACGTCCTCGTATCTAGCAGCCCGGAGCAGCCCGCGGCCGGCGGCTACCATCTCTGAGGCGACCATGGACGTCACCGACAGCACATTCGAATCGGCGGTCCTCGAGCGCTCGCGGACGCTCCCCGTCGTGGTTGACTTCTGGGC
>JBAQGP010000237.1:0-2441 GCA_049287845.1 Solirubrobacteraceae bacterium
TGCACATACGGGGCGCTGGGGGCGTTTGGGAGCGGGCTCGGGTCCACCGACATCGCCGCGGCCCTGGCCAACGGCGAGTTCTGGCAGCCGGTGCCGGCGACGATCCGCGTGCGCTTTGACGGTGAGAAGCGCGGCTTTGTCTCGGGCAAGGATCTGATCCTGGCCGTCATCGCCGAGATTGGCGTCGGCGGAGCGACCAACGCCGTGCTCGAGTTCGTCGGTGAGGGCGCCCGGGCGCTGACCATCGACGAGCGGATGGCGGTGGCCAACATGGCGGTCGAGGCGGGAGCCGAGACGGGGCTGTTCGCCGCCGACGACGTCGCCCGCGAGTACCTGGCCGAGCGGGTGACGCGTCAGTGGTCCGAGCTGCACTCCGATGAGGAGGCGCAGATCGCCCGCGAGGTCGTCATCGATCTTGACGGGTTGGGACCGCTGGTGGCCGCGCCCCACTCACCCGGGAACGTCATGGCGCTCGACGACGCCGTGGGGACGGCGGTGGAGCAGGTGTACATCGGCAACTGCGCCAACGGCACCATCACCGACCTGCGCCAGGCCGCCGACGTCTTTCGCGGGCGCCGCGTCCATCCGCGGTCGCGAGCGGTCATCGTTCCCGCGACGCAGGCGATCTACCGTCAGGCCCTGCGCGAGGGCCTGCTCGACATCTTTGTCGAGGCTGGGGCGATGGTCTCGACGCCCACCTGCGGCGCGTGCTTCGGGGGCGGGATGGGCGTCCCGGCGGCGGGCGAGACTGCGGTGACGACGACCAACCGCAACTTCAAGGGGCGGATGGGGTCGCCCGACGCGCGCGTGTACCTGGCCAATGCATGGGTCGCCGCCGCAGCCGCCGTTTCCGGCGAGCTGATCGATCCGGCCGAGCTGATCGAGTCACCGGTCCGATGAAGCTCGCCGGACGCGCCGTGGCGATCTTTGAGGACAACATCGACACCGACGTGCTCTACCCGGGGTCATTCCTCAACATCGAGGACCCGGAGCTGATGAGCCCGCACCTGTTCGAGGGGCTGGACCCGGCGCTGCGCGACGAGATGGGGCCCGACACCATCCTGATGGTCGGAGAGAACTTCGGCACCGGCTCCTCGCGCGAGCACGTCCCGCTGGCGATGAAGGCCTCGGGGGTGTCGTGCCTGGTGGGCAAGAGCTTTGCCCGGATCTTCCGCCGCAACTGCCTCAACCTGGGTCTCCCCTTGGTCGACTGCCCCGAGGCGGTCGCGGCGGTGGCGACGGGCGCGAACGTGGTGGTCGACCTCGACGGCGGGGTGGTGGCGGTGGCGGGCGAGGAGTTCCCCATCGCACCGATGCCTGACTTCATGCGCCGCATGGTCGACGCCGGTGGCCTCATCCCGTGGCTGCGCAACAGGCAAGCCGCCTCATGAGGATCCGCGCCGCCGTCCTGCGCGAGATGGGTCGACCGGCGCCCTATGCGCAGTCGCGTCCACTGGAGATCTCAGAGGCCGAGCTCGACGAGCCGGGTCCGGGAGAGATGCTGGTCAAGATCGGCGCGGCGGGGCTCTGTCACTCAGACCTGTCGGTGATCGACGGCTCGCGCCCGCGGGTGATGCCGATGGTGCTGGGCCACGAGGCGGCGGGCACGGTGGTCGCGACCGGCCCCGGGGTGGCGAGCTTCGCCGCCGGTGACCGGATCGCGGTGGCGTTCGTGCCGGCGTGCGGGGACTGCCGGCCCTGCCGGCAGGGGCGCGCCGCGCTGTGTGAGCCGGGTGCCGCCGCCAATGCCGCCGGGACGTTGCTGAGCGGTGAGCGGCGGTTGCGCGACGCCGGCACGGGCGAGGTCTTGAATCACCACCTCGGCGTCTCGGCCTTCGCCGACCATGCCGTCGTGGCACCCGAATCGGCGATCTCGATCCCCGACGACCTACCCTTCGAGCTCGCCGCCCTGTTCGGCTGCGCCGTGCTCACCGGGGTCGGGGCCGTGGTCAACGCGGCGCAGATCACGCCCGATGACCAGGTCGCGGTGTTCGGGCTGGGCGGCGTCGGCATGTCGGCGGTGCTCGGCGCCCGCCTCGCCGGGGCGCGAACGATCATCGCCGTCGACACCGTGTCCGAGAAGCGCACGCTCGCCGAGCGTATTGCGGGCGCTGTCGGCATCGCCGCGGGTCCGGATGTCGTCGAGCGCATCCGGTCTGCCACCGCCGGCGGTGTCGACTGCGCGATCGAGACCGTCGGCAACGCGGAGGTCCTGGCCCAGGCCTACGCCGCCACCCGCCGGGGAGGGTCCACCGTCACCGTCGGTCTCCCCCACCCCGACCGCATGCTGACGATCCCCGCCGTCAGCCTGGCGGCCGAGGAGCGCACGCTGCGGGGCTCCTACCTCGGCTCGTCGGTGCCGGTCCGCGACGTGCCCCGGTTCATCGACCACTACCTGCAGGGGCGGCTCCCGGTCGAGCAGCTCCTCACCCACCGGATGG
>JBAQGP010000238.1:0-1614 GCA_049287845.1 Solirubrobacteraceae bacterium
GCCGGTGACCGGGCGCTGCGCTCCGGAGCGGGCATCGCGTCGCTGGCCTGGGGCGAGCCCGAGGTGCGCTTCGCCGCGCAGATGTTGGAGCACGAGTACGGGTTGCGGGCCTCGCTGGTGTCCCTGTATCGCGCGCTGCGGGGGTGTGGCCGCGTGGCCGGGACGGATCTGGAGGCGCTCCTGCGCGGCGACGGCTCTCACGGGCGCTCGGCGCGGCTCGCCGGACGGCTCGTGCGCGTGCTCTCAGAGCTCGAGCTCGTCGAGGTGCTACGCGATCCGCCGGCCATCGCCATCCTCGATCATGCGCCGACGGCACTCGACCGGTCGCCCGCCTTCAGGTTCTATTCTCAGATGTACGAGGACGGTCAGCGATACCTGAACAGCGCAAATCATCGAGTAGTCGTCTGAGCCGAGCCATCGGCCGCAGTGACGCGGGCGCCAACGGCAGATCGGGCGGCGACAACGGCGCCGGGGACGCGGCCTCAACCGTGCTGGCCTCCGATCGTCCGCGGGTGGACGGGCTCGTCGGCCCACACGACAAGGCCGCCGTCGACAACGCCGAGCTCTCGGCGTTCGAGCAGCGGCTGCTCGGCGACCTGTTCGCCATCGTCGAGGAGCACGCCAGCCAGGCGCTGCCCGTCGATCGCGATCGCGTGGAGGCGGCGTTCGCCTACGCGTGCGTGCACCACGCCGACCAGCGCCGGCTCTCCGGCGAGGAGTTCATCATCCACCCGGTCGGCGTCGCCAAGATCTGCGCCGGCATGCGCCTGGACACCGACACACTGTGTGCGGCCATGCTGCACGACACCGTCGAGGACACCAGCGCCTCGCTGGAGGAGGTGGCCGAGACCTTCGGCGAGGAGATCTCGAGCCTCGTCGACGGCGTCACCAAGCTCGACGGCCTCACCTTCCAGTCCCGCGACGAGGCCCAGGCCGAGAACTACCGCAAGATGATGGTGGCGATGGCCACCGACATCCGGGTCATCCTCATCAAGCTCGCCGATCGCCTGCACAACATGCGCACGATCTCGGCGATGTCCAAGCAGAAGCAGCTGGAGAAGGCGCGCGAGACGCTTGACATCTACGCCCCGATCGCCCATCGCCTCGGCATCCACGCCATCAAGTGGGAGCTGGAGGACCTGGCCTTCCAGACGCTGCACCCGCGTAAGTACAACGACATCAAGGGCCTGGTCGCCCAGCAGCGCGGCGAGCGCGAGCGCTATGTCTCAGAGGCCGGCGAGATCGTCGCCAGAGAGCTCGCCGAGCTCGGCATCCACGCCGACATCTCCGGGCGCGCCAAGCACTTCTACTCCATCTACGCGAAGATGACCAAGAAGGGGCGGGAGTTCAACGAGATCTACGACCTCACCGCGATGCGGGTGATCGTGGACTCGGTCAAGGACTGCTACGGCGCGGTCGGGGTCATCCATTCGCTGTGGAAGCCGCTGCCGGGGCGCTTCAAGGACTTCATCGCGATGCCGAAGTTCAACATGTACTCCTCGCTGCACACGACGGTGATCGGCCCCGAGGGCCGGCCACTGGAGATCCAGATCCGCACCCGCGAGATGCACGATCTCGCCGAGTTCGGGATCGCCGCGCACTGGATGTACAAGG
>JBAQGP010000239.1:0-3225 GCA_049287845.1 Solirubrobacteraceae bacterium
GGAACACGTCCACGCCGCGCAGCAGCTCACGCAGCTGCGCGCGCGCCGCCGCTGGGAAGTCCTCGGGATCCCAGGCGGTGTCGAAGAACGTCCGTCCGCCGGCCGCGCGGGTGGCCTGCAGCAGCGACCGCGCCGCCTCCCCCTGGAGCCCGGGTGTCACGCAGTAGTCGCACAGCAGCAGGTTGTCGCAGTCCAGCGCGTCCGCGGGGATCATCGCGGGCACCCAGTCGGCGTTGACGCCGAGATGGGTCAGGAACGTCCGGTCGCGCTCGTCTGACTCCAGTGCGACGGTCAGTCCGGTGGACCGGCCGGGCAGAACCGCCAGCTCGTCGGCGAGTCCGGCTTCGGCCAGCTCCTCGCGCATCCACTCACCGAGGCGATCCTCCCCGACGCACCCCATCAGGCGCACCGGCAGGCCGGTCTCCACGAAGGCGAGGGCGGCGTTGGCTCCGGCGCCGCCCACGCGGATGCTCATCTCCTCGGTGAGCCGCGTGGCCCCCGGGGGCGGCAGCTCGGTCACGGGTCTGATGACCACGTCGGCCTGGACGCCGCCGATCACCGTCACCCCGTGGCCCCTGGTGGACGCAGCCGTGCTCATGCGACCTTGGTGTCGTCCTGATGGCGGCGCAGCTCGCCGATCGTGAGACCGCGCCGGCCGGCCACCTCGTCGACGAGGAGCTGGACCGGGAGGATCTGCAGGATCGGCGCCGCTACCCCCGGCACCTCGGGCAGCTCAACCAAGCGCTCCCTACCACCGCGGGCCGCCGTCGCGTGATCGCCCACCAGCAGCACCTGCGCGCCGAACGACGTCATCGCCTCCGCCAGCGAGCGCTCCCGCTCGCGGCCAAAGATGACCGCGCCGAACCCGGGGGCCACCGCCTCCAGGGGCCCATGGAGATACTCGCGCGTGTCCATCGCCGTCGCGGGCAGCCGCAGCGCCTCGCGGGCGAGCAGGGCGGTCTCGCGCGCTGAAGCCAGGCCCGGGCCGCCGCCGACGCACTCCAGGGTTGTCACCTCGGCAAACGCGCCGGCCAGCTCGCCCGCCGGTGCGCCACCGTCCTGGAGCACCTGCTCGGCCAGCCCGGGCAGTCGCGCCCACACCGACCCGGTCTCGCCCAGCAGCGCGTCGCACAGCATCCCCAGCGCCTGGAGCGTCGCCGTGTAGGAGAGCGTCGCCACCGGGGTGTCGGGCTCCGGGCCCAGCGGCAGCCAGGCGTCGGACGCCTCGGCCAGCGGGCTGTCGCCCCGTGCGCTGATCGCCACCATGGGTACGCCCCTGATGCGCTCCAGCGCCGCCACCGTCTCGGTGCTGGCGCCCGACTGGGAGACCAGGACGAAGGCGTCGGCCAGCTCGCGGGGATCTGTCCCCACCCACCCATCGCCGAGCTCGGTCGCCTGCAGCGCGAAGGCACGGCGGCCGGCGGCTCGCAAGGCCAGCACCGCCGGGACGAGTGCGTGGGCGCTGGCGCCGATCCCGGCGAACACGATCGTGCCCTGGCGCAGCGTCTGCAGGTCGACCTCGCCGATCGCGTCCGAGAACGCCGCAGCGGCCGCCGCGAGGTTGGCGGGCTGCCGGTATACCGCGTCGCGCCACACGCTCATCCCTTCACCGCACCCGAGGCCAGCCCACCGACGATGTAGCGCTGGAAGACGACGGCGATGAGCACCGGCGGGATCGCGGCGAGGAGCCCGCCCGCGGCCTGAAGCCCGAAATCGGTGGTGTAGCGCCCGGTGAACTCGGCGATGGCCACCGGGATGGTCTTGGCGGCGGTCGTGGAGGTGAAGATCAGCGCGTAGAGGAACTCGTCCCACGCGATGAGGAAGGCGAACAGCATCGTGGAGAGCAGGCCCGGGCGCGCCAGCGGCAGGATCACGCGGAACAGGGCGCCGATGCGGGTGCATCCGTCGATCCGTGCCGCGTCCTCGAGCTCGCGCGGGATCGTCTGGAAGTAGTTGCCCATGATCCACAGCACGAACGGCGTGGCGAAGGTGCAGTAGACGATGATCAGGCCGATTCGCGTGTTGAGCAGATGCAGCCGAACCATGATCAGGTACAGCGGGATCACCAGCGCGATCGGCGGCACCATGTAGGTCGAGAGGAACAGCAGCAGCGACGCTCGCTGTCCGCGGAAGCGCAAGCGGGCGAACGCGTAGGCGCCGAACACTCCGACGGTGATGGAGATGGCGACGGTGGCCGTCGCGATGATGAGGCTGTTGACCAGCGACGCCCGGAAGTTGGCGAAGATCGTGCCGCTCGACGACGTGAAGATCTGCGAGTAGCGGCTGAAGGAGAGGTGGCCGGGGATCCAGCTCAGCGGGACCTTGAGCAGGTCGGCCTGGGAGGAGAGGCTGGCGATGATCAGCCACGCGATCGGGGCGAGGATGACCAGCCCCACCACCAACGCGGCGGCGTGGATGAAGACTCGGTAGCGCAGCGAGTCGCGCATCAGTGGCCGCTGCCGTCAGTGCCGTCGATCATCACGCCATCCCGTAGCTCTCGGAGCGCAGCAGCCGGATGTAGATGATCGCGAGGACCATGATGAAGACGACGATCAGATAGGCCAGTGCCGAGCCGTACCCGAAGAACTCGTCGGAGAAGGCCCGCTGGTAGGTGTAGAAGGCGATGCTCTGGGTGCCGTTGGCGGGCCCCCCGCCGGTCATCACGTAGATGATGTCGAACACCTTGAACGCCTCGATCGTGCGCAGGACGAGCACCACCACGATCACCGGGCGCAGCAGCGGCAGCGTGATGTGCACAAACGAGCCCCACCGCCCGTAGCCGTCGACGCGTGCCGCCTCATAGAGGTCGCGAGGGATCGTGGTCAGCCCCGCCAGCAGGAAGAACGCCACCAGCGAGGTGTTCTTCCAGACATCGGCCCCCACCACGATGTTCAACGCGGCGAACGGCGAGCTGAGGAAGGCGTGGTAGGAGGTGGTGATCCCGAGCTGGGTGAGCGCGGCGTTGACCACCCCGTACTGGGCGTCGAAGAAGTAGCGCCACATCGCGCCGTTGACGATCGTCGGCAGCGCCCACGGCAGGACCACGATCGTCCGAAACAGCCAGTCGCCCGCGCAGCGGGGCGTAGAGCAGGAGGGCGATCCCCATCCCGAAGAGCAGCTCGAAGCCGGTCGAGACGAAGGTGAAGTACGCCGTGCGCTCGACCGCTGACCAGAACTCGGACTGCTGCAGCGCGAACCTGTAGTTGTCCAGCCCCACCCATGGGA
>JBAQGP010000240.1:0-3916 GCA_049287845.1 Solirubrobacteraceae bacterium
GGATCACCCTGGCCCCCGACGACGTGGACGCCACCCCCGCCCAGATGAAGAGCCGGGGCGTCGACGTCGACGCCGAGGTGTCGCGCATGGGCGATCCGGTCCCGCCGATGTTCTGGTTCCGCGATCCCACCGGCCACACGCTGATGGTGGTCGAGGACGCGTCCTGACCGGACGATCCCCGCACGAGGATCGGAACTTCGCCGATCTGGTCGAGCTGCACCGGGCCGAGCTTCACGCGCATTGCTATCGGATGCTCGGCTCGGTGCACGATGCCGACGACGCCCTCCAGGAGACGCTGGTGCGCGCGTGGCGCGGCGCGGCCGGGCTGCGCGAGCCGGGCTCGGCCCGGTCGTGGCTGTACACCATCGCCACCAACGTCTGCCTGACCGAGCTCGAACGGCGCAAGCGGCGCGTGCTCCCGCACGACTTCGGACCCGCGGCCGAACCCCACACACCGCCCGGCGCGCCTCTCGTGGAGTCGACGTGGCTCGAGCCCTATCCCGACGAGGCGATGGGGCTGGGTGCGGGGCGCGCCGCCCCGGAGGCCAGCTACGAGCAGCGCGAGGCCGTCGAGCTGGCGTTCGTCGCCGCCGCGCAACACCTGGCGGCCAACCAGCGCGCCGTGTTGCTGCTGCGCGAGGTCCTGGGCTTCAGCGCCCAGGAGACCGCGAACATGCTCGACACGACCGTCGCGTCGGTCAACAGCGCCCTGCAGCGGGCGCGCGCTGCGGTGCGGGAGCGCGTGCCCGAGCGCACCCAGCAGGTCACCCTGGCCGCGCTGGGCGACGGGAGCCTGCGCAAGCTCATCGACCGTTACGTCGACGCGTGGGAGCGCTGTGACGTGCCCGCCTTCGCCGGACTGCTGGCCGAGGACGCCACGTTTGCCATGCCGCCGCTGTCCACCTGGTACACGCCGCGCGACACGATCGCCACCTGGGCGGGCCGCTCGGCCATGTCGGGCGCGTGGCGCTGGCGGGCCGTGGTCACGAGCGCCAACGCGCAGCCGGCGCTCGCCTTCTACGCGTGGGATGAGGCCGAGCACGCCTACCTGCCCTTCGCGCTGAACGTGCTCAGCCTTGGCGACAGCGGCCTGGTCAGCGACGTCACCGCGTTCATCGTGCGCGCCGCCGACAGCCCGGATCCCTCGGACTACCGGAACTTCCCCCGGCAGGCCATGAACGAGCGTCAGCTGACGGGCACGTTCAGCCGCTTCGGGTTGCCCGGGCGCCTGAATTAACCTCCACCGCGGCGCGCGGTGTAGAACTCCCACCGATGAGCACCACTGCCGCGCGCACCCCGCGGGTCCCCCGCTTCGACGTCCTGCTCGAGCCGGTGACGATCGGACCGGTGACGGCGCGCAACCGCTTCTTCCAGGTGCCCCACTGCAACGGCATGGGCTATCGCGACGTCACCGCCCACGCCGAGATGCGGGCGGTCAAGGCGGAGGGGGGTTGGGCCGTGGTCTGCACCGAGCAGGCCGAGATCCACTACTCGTCGGAGATCACGCCGTTCATCGAGGTACGGATCTGGGACGACCAGGACATCCCGGCCCTCGCCCGCATCGCCGAGGGCATCCACCGGCACGGCGCCCTGGCCGGCATCGAGCTCTGTTACAACGGCATGAACGGGCCCAACCTCTACAGCCGGGTGGCGCCGATGGGCCCGGCGCACCTGCCGGTGGCGACGTTCACCGCCGATCCGGTGCAGGCTCGGCGCATGGACCTCGACGACATCGCGGACCTGCGGCGCTGGCACCGCGCGGCGGTGCGGCGATCGCTGCAGGCCGGCTACGACCTCGTCTATGTCTACGCGGGACACGCGCTGGGCGGGATCCACCACTTCCTGTCGCGGCGCTACAACGACCGCACCGATGCCTACGGCGGCTCCCCGGAGAACCGGATGCGCCTGCTGCGCGAGATCCTCGAGGACACCCGGGAGGAGGCGGAGGGCCGCGCGGCCGTCGCGTGCCGGATCACGGTCGACGAGCTGCTGGGCGATGAGGGCATCACGCGCGGGGACATCGAGGACGTCGTCGGGACGCTCGGCGAGCTGCCCGACCTGTGGGACTTCGTCCTGGGCTCGTGGGAGGACGACTCGGTCACCGCTCGCTTCGGCGAGGAGGCCGCGCAGGAGCAGTACGTGCGCGGCCTCAAGCAGCTCACCTCCAAGCCCGTGGTCGGCGTCGGCCGCTTCACCTCGCCGGACACGATGGTGCGGATGGTCCGCAGCGGGGTGCTCGACCTCATCGGGGCGGCGCGGCCGTCGATCGCCGATCCGTTCCTGCCGCGCAAGATCGAGGAGGGCAGGCTCGAGGACATCCGCGAGTGCATCGGCTGCAACGTGTGCGTGTCGGGCGACTTCACGATGTCGCCGATCCGCTGCACCCAGAACCCGTCGATGGGGGAGGAGTGGCGCCGCGGCTGGCACCCCGAACGGATGCGGCGCCGTACGACCCACGCCAAGGTCCTGGTGCTCGGCGGCGGCCCGGCGGGCCTTGAGGCGGCGCAGTGCCTGGGCAAGCGCGGCTACGAGGTCATCCTGGCCGAGGCGTCGCCGACGCTGGGCGGCCGGGTCGCGCGGGAGGCGCGGTTGCCCGGGATGGCCAGCTACATCCGCGTCGCCGACTACCGGATCGCGCAGCTCGCGCGGCTGCGTAGCGTCGAGCGCACCCAGGGGGAGGTGACGGCCGCGGAGATCCTGGACTACGACTTCGATCACGTCGCCGTCGCGACCGGCGCGCGCTGGCGCGGCGATGGGGTGGGGCGCCACCACACCCGGCCGATCCCGCTCGAGCCCGTCCTCCCGGTGCTCACACCGGATTACCTCATGAGCGGCGAGCTACCCGCCGGCGAGCGCGTCGTCATCTTTGACGACGACCACTACTACATGGGCGGGGTGCTGGCCGAGCTGCTCGCCCGCGCCGGGCGCCGGGTCACGCTGATGACCCCCGCCGTCTGCGCGTCGAGCTGGACGACCAACACCATGGAGCAGCACCGCATCCAGCGCCGGCTGCTGGAGCTCGGGGTCCAGATCCTCGCCTCCCACGCGATCATCGCCACCGAGCCAGAGGGTGTCCGTGCCGCGTGCGTGTTCACCGGCCGCGAGCGGCAGATCGCCGCCGAAGCCGCGGTCTTCGTCACTGCGCGCCTGCCCCGCGACACCGTCTACCGGGGGCTGCTCGAGCGGCGCGACGACTGGGCGCAGGCCGGCCTGAAGACGGTGTGCGCGGTCGGCGACTGCCTGGCCCCGGGCACGATCGCCGCCGCGGTCTGGGAGGGCCGGCGCTACGCCGAGGAGCTCGACGAGCCGCCCCGGCGGGGAGACACCGTGCCGTTCCGGCGCGAGGTCACCGAGCTGGCCGGCCCCTCCTGACTGCGCTCAGCCGGCGAGGTACTGCCCGCCGTTGACGTGCAGGATCTGGCCGCGGATGTGATCGGCCTCCGGCCGGCAGAGCAGGGACACGAGGGCCGCGATGTCGGCCGGCCGGCCGACTCGGCCTGACGGGATCAGGCGGGCGAACCGCTCGCCACGCTCGGCCTGGTCACCCTCCCCGAAGAAGCGAGTGCCGGCGACATACCCGGGCGCGATGGCGTTCACGGCGATGCCGTGCGGTCCGAGCTCGCCTGACAGGGCACGAGTGAAGCCGTCGGTCCCGGCCTTGGCCGCCGCGTAGGCGAGTGCACCGGCCGACCCTCCGGTGGCCGCGGCGATCGAGGAGAACGTGATCACCCGGCCGCCGGGCCGGGGGAGATGGCGGGCCAGCGCGAGCACGGTGTAGAAGGTCCCGGTCAGGTTGCGATCAAGGACCGCGCGCCACGTCGTGGCGGCCTCGTCGGGCTCCTGATCGGTGTCGACGTGGCCGGTGCCGCCCGCGGCGGTGACCAGGATGTCCACGTGGCCGAGCGCACCGCGGATC
>JBAQGP010000241.1:0-2283 GCA_049287845.1 Solirubrobacteraceae bacterium
GCGGCAGATCGAGTATCTGCTGCGGCGAGGGTGGCGCGCGACCACCTTCACCGAGGCGGTCGTCGGCCCGCGGGATCGGCGCGCCTTCGCCGTCACCTTCGATGACGCGTTCGCCACCGTGCGCACGTACGCCGCGCCCGTGCTGCGCCAGTTCGGCGTGCGCGGCACCCTGTTCGTTCCGACCTCGTTCATGGACGGTGACGGGATCCTGTCCTGGAACGGGATCAAGGGCTGGCAGGACACCCTCGAGGCAGGCGAGCTGCGAGCGATGACCTGGGAGCAGGTGGGCGAACTGGCGGAGTACGGCTGGGAGATCGGCTCCCACACGCACACGCACCCGCATCTCCCCGAGCTCAGCGACGGCGACGTACGCCAGGAGCTGACGACCTCCCGCGACGAGCTCAGCCGGCGCCTGGGGCGGCCGTGTGAGTCGATCGCCTACCCGTTCGGCGATGTCGATGATCGCGTCATGGACATCACCCGCGAGATCGGCTACCGGACGGCGGCGGCCCTGCCCGGCTCGTTCACCCACCTCAACGTCCACCGCTACGCGCGGGTGGGCCTGTACCACAACGACGGCTCGACGCGCTTCTGGCTGAAGGTGGCGCGCGCCACCCGATGGCTGGGCCTCAGCCGCTCCACGGTGCTCTGAGCGCGTCTCGATGGCGCGCGCTGAGACCCGCCTGGCGGTGTTCTGCGACTTCTCCTATCGGCGCGACGGCGACCTGATCACCGCAGAGCTCCCGTTCAGCCTGTTCCTGGAAGCGCTCGCTCGCCACTTTCGCGCGGTCACGCTCATCGGGCGGCTGGACCCCACGGGGACGCGGTTTGACTACGAGATGCGGAACATCGAGCTTGCGCCCCTGCCCTACTACGCCAGCGGCGCGGACCTCAGCGCCGTCACGCGGGCGCTGCCGGCCGCCGTGGGTCGGTTCTGGGCGGTGCTGGCCCGGGTGGACGTCGTGTGGGTTCTGGGGCCCAACCCGCCGCACGCGATCGTGTTCGCGCTGCTGGCCCTGGCTCGCCGCAAGCGGCTGGTGCTGGGCGTGCGCCAGCAGCTGCCCCGCCTCATCCGCCACCGCCACCCCGGCCGCCCGCACGTGTGGCTGGCGGCGTGGGTCCTGGAGCAGATCTTCCGGCTGCTCGGCCGCGTCGCCGGCGTGGTCGTGGTCGGCCCCCAGCTGGCGCGCGACTATCGCCACTCCCGCAGCCTGCATACCGCGTTGGTCTCCCTGCTGTCCGACGATGACATCGCCGCCTCCTCAGACGACCACCGCGACTACAGCGCCCCTGCGCTGCGCCTGCTCGCCGTCGGCCGGCTTGATCCGGAGAAGAACCCGCTCCTGATGCTCGACATCCTGCGCGACGCGCTGCGCAGCGATCCCCGCTGGCGGCTGGAGGTGTGCGGCGATGGCAGTCTCGCCGAGGCGCTCCGGGCTCGCGCCGCCGAGCTGGGCCTGGCGGAGCGCCTGATCATGCACGGCCACGTCGGGTTCGGAGCGCCACTGTGGGAGCTGTACCGCTCCAGCCATGCGCTGCTGCACGTCTCGTTGACCGAGGGGGTGCCGCAGGTGCTCCTGGAAGCGTTCGCCGCTCGCCTGCCGGTGGTGGCGACGGCGGTCGGCGGGGTGCCGGAGATGGCAGGTGGTCGCGGGTTGCTCATCCCGCCTCGGGATGCGCCGGCGGGCGCAGCGGCGCTGCAGCGCATCCTCGACGACCCCGCGGAGCGCGCGCGTCACGTGGAGGCCGGCGTTGCCTACGCCCGCGAGCACACGCTGCAGGCCGAGTCGGCGCAGCTGGCGGAGTTTCTGGGCGGAGCGCGATGATCGCGGAGGGCGTCGACTGCTCGATCCTGGTGCCCGTCCTGGACGAGGAGCGCTTCATCGAGCCGATGGTGGCCGCGATGCGCGCACAGCGCTTTGACGGAGGCCTCGAGTTCGTCTTCGCCGACGGCGGCTCGAGCGATCGCACCCGAGAGATCCTCGGCGAGCTGGCCCGCGAGGATCCACGCATCCGCATCTTCGACAACCCTCGGCGCAGCGTCTCGAGCGGGCTCAACGTCGCGCTGCGCGAGGCTCGCGGGACCTGGGTGGCGCGGATGGACGGCCACACCGTCTATCCCCCGGGCTACGTGGCCGATGGCGTCGCCCGGCTGCAGCGCGGTGGCAGCCCCTGGATCAGCGGTCCGCAGCGCGCCCGCGGCCACAACCCGATCTCCCGCGCCGTCGCGCTCGCGCTCGAGTCGCCGCTGGGCCGCGGCGGGTCACGGAAATGGTCCCCGCC
>JBAQGP010000242.1:0-1610 GCA_049287845.1 Solirubrobacteraceae bacterium
CGGCACCGCAGACGGGGTTCGTCGACCCGCTCGTGGCCGCGGACTTCCCCGGGCTGCGCCTGCGCTGGGTCACGGTCGCGGCGCGCCCCGGGCCCAGCCCGCCCGCCCTGCGCACACAGCTGCGCGACCTGTCCAACCGCTACCGGGGTGCAGGCGTGGTGGCAATGCGGACCAAGCCCATCCCCCAGGCCTTCCGCGCCTTCTTTCGCCAGATCGGCCTGGACCCCGACGTGCGTCGGATCCCCTCAGAGGAGGTGGCGGTCGCCCGGTTGGTCCAGGGCGGCTTCGTATCCGTCGACCTCGTCGCCGACGCCTGTCTTCTGGCCTTGATCGAGACCGGGGTGCCGGTGTGGGCCCTGGACGCCGACCGCGTGGACGCCGATCGTCTGGGCATCCGGGTCACCCCCGAGGGCGGCCTGATCGTGAGCGACGGTACCGCGTCGTGCGCGGCGCTGTTCGAGGATCCCCTGCCCGAGTGCGCTGTCGCCGCGCGCACCCGGCGCGTCACCCTCTTCACCGTGGCGGTCGACGGAGTCCCCGAGATCCACGTCGAGGAGACGCTGTGGTGCGCCTGGACGGCCGTTTCCGGGTGCTAAGGTCCCGCTGCCATGGGAGGAACGGTGCTTCCCTCGCCTGTGAAGGACGTCGGTGTGCCCGGCGCGACGGTTGCCCCCGGGGTGGGCACCGATGAGTGTGCGGCGCGCCGCACCCTGCGCGAGCAGATCGCGCGACTCGAGCGCGAGCTTGCCGACGCGTTCGTCACCGCCTTTGCGCTTGGCGGGCTGCCCCATCCGGTGGCGGCCACGGGGCCGCCCAGCCACGCTCGTCTGCTGGACCTCGGCGAGCTGGAGGTCGTGCGCGATGAGCTCGCCGAGCGGCTGCGCGAGGCGCGCACCACGATCGCCAGGCGGGCCGATGAGATTGCCGAGAAGCGGCTGGTGCTCGAGCGGATGCTGCTGCGCCCCGCCGACTACAAGTTCGCGCGCATCTCACGTGCGGAGCTCGGCGAGCCCGGGTGCGGCGTCTGGCAGGTGCGCCCCCGGATGGGCTTGATCGGCATGCTGATGGGGTGGTGGCAGGTCAAGCTCTCCTCCGGCTGTCCGTTACCCGGGGGTCACGGCGCCCGCCGACGCGGACCGTGACCCAGGCGGAGCCCCTGACCCAGGCGACGATCGGGCTGCCGGCAGGGACGAGGTGGGTATGCGCCCACTGCTGAGATCCGGGAGCGCCGCCCTGCTGGTGGTGGCGATCATGTTCCTCGGCAGCCTGGGACTGTGGGTGGGCACGCCGCTGCTGTGGCTGTGGGTGGGCTCGCAGATCCAGGGCGCGACGCAGTCGCTCGGGACGGCGCTGGCGGCCGCTTTCTTCGGCGTCGTGCTCACCGTCACCGTGGTGGCCTCCCTGCTGTCCCGGCTGAGCGACGTCTACCGGGCCAACTGCCTGGCCCGCGGCCTCAACGACCCTGGGCACGTCGTGCTGGAAGGCGTGCTCGTCGTCAGCGCCGGCCTGACCGTCGCGGCCTTCGTGATCTGGTTCTTCTTCCTGGCCGGCACCAGCCCCGTGCCGATCGGGATTCACGTCTGACCGGGCCGGACGCGGCTGGCGACCCT
>JBAQGP010000243.1:0-6162 GCA_049287845.1 Solirubrobacteraceae bacterium
GATTGGTCTAGTTGGTGGAGATACTTGCCTTTGCGCCATCGGACGCGGGGTGGGCGGCCAGCTGGGCCACGGCAACACCCCGAATCGCGGGGCATTGAGCGCCGAGGCAGGCGGTACACGGACGTACTCGCGGGCGACACCGCACGCCGCGCCCCCGGGGAGATCGCTACATTTCCCCGCCCCAGATGCGTTTCTTCGAATACGAATCGCGTGCGATCGCGGCCAAGGCCGGGATCCCGGTCACGAAGCACGGGTTCGCCACGACGCCTGAGGAGGCACGCCGGATCGCCGCGGACATCGGCGGCCCGGTGGTCATCAAGTCCCAGGTGCTGACCGGCGGGCGGATGAAGGCCGGGGGCGTCCGATTCGCCGATACCCCCGAGGAGGCGGCCACCCACGCCGAACACGTCCTCGAGCTTCAGATCAACGGTCACATGCCCCGCGGCGTGCTCGTCGACTCCAAGGCGGCGGTCAAGCACGAGTACTACGCCGGGGTCGTCTGGGACGGCATCCGCAAGCGCCCGGTGCTGCTGTTCTCCGATATGGGCGGGATCGACATCGAGCAGGTGGCCGAGGAGCACCCTGACCACGTCGCCCGCGGGCACTTCTCCACGCGCACGCCGTTCTCCGACTGGCAGGCCAAGCAGGTCATCGCCTCTCTGGGCATCACCGGCGCCGCGCTGAACCGCCTCACCCCCATCGTGGCCCGGCTGGCACGGCTGTTTCTCACCTTCGACATGACCCTGGCCGAGATCAACCCTCTCGGCGAGCTGGAGGACGGCACCTTCGTCGCACTCGACGCCCACATGGACATGGAGAACGAGGGCCGCCCGCGCCAGAAGGCGCTCCTCCAGGAACTCGGCGTCGGCGACGAGGAGACGCGCCAGGCGCGCGAGGCCACCCCGTTCGAGCTCGCCGGCGAGCAGGTCGATTCCCAGGACCACCGCGGGGTGGCGGGAAACGTGACCGAGTTCGACGGCAACCTCGGACTCGTGATCGGCGCCGGCGGCGGCTCCCTCACGCTGTTTGACGCGGTCCGCGCCCACGGCGGCGATCCCGCCAACTACTGCGAGATCGGCGGCAACCCCTCGGTCGCCAAGGCCTGCGGGCTGGCCAAGCTCGTCCTGCAGAAGCCCGGCGTGGACAAGATCGCGGTGATGATGTCGATCGTCTCCAACACCCGCGTCGACATCGTCGCCCGCGGCGTGATCAAGGCGTGCCTGGAGCTGGGCTACGACCCGGCCGAGAAGATCGCCATCTTCCGCATCCCCGGCGCCTGGGAGGAGGAGGGCTTCAAGATCCTCACGCGCTACGGCGTCTCCTACGCGGACCGCTCGGTGTCACTCAACGAGGCCGCCCACCGCGCCGTCGAGCGCATCCAAGGCTCGGGTGCCACCGCGGGCGGCGAGGACTTTCCCCAGACCGCCGCCGGGATCGGCGGGGAGACGGACGTCTGATGAGCATCCTCATCGACGCCGACACCACGTTCATCGTCCAGGGGATCACCGGCCGCGAGGCCGTCAACCTGACCCGCGAGTGCCTGGAGTACGGCGCGGGGGCCAAGATCGTGGGCGGGGTCACGCCGGGACGGCTGGGCCGCGACGTTCACGGCGTCCCGGTGTTCGACACCGTCGCGCAGGCGGTGGCGCACCACGGGGGGCCGATCGACGGCTCCGTGGTCACCGTCCCCCCCGCCTTCACCAAGGACGCCGTGTTCGAGGCCATTGAGAACGGCGTGAAGCTCGTCGTGATCGTCACCGAGCGGATCCCGCGCGGGGATGTCGCCCAGATGGTCGAGCTCGCCGCCGAGCATGGCGCGCGGATCATCGGACCCAATTGTCTGGGGATCATCGTGCCCGACGTGATCAAGATGGGCGGCATCGGCGGCCCGGCCAAGGACGCCGCCAAGTCCTACCAGCCCGGTCCGGTCGGAGTCATCTCCCGCAGCGGCGGGATGACGACCGAAATGTCGTCGACGCTCACCGCCGCTGGCCTCGGCGTCTCCACCGCCGTCTCGATCGGCGGCGACGCCATCATCGGCTCCAGCTACGCCGAGCTCATGCCCCTGTTCGAGACCGACGAGGACACCCAGGCGATCGTCATCTACACCGAGCCCGGCGGCCGCATGGAGGCCGAGCTGGCCACATGGGTGACCGAGAACAAGTCCCGCCTGCCGGTCATCGCCTTCATGGCCGGTCGCTTCATGGACGAGATGCCCGGCATGAGCTTCGGCCACGCCGGCACGATCGTCGAGGGCAAGGAGGACACCGCCACTGAGAAGATCGCCCGCCTGGGCGCCGCCGGGATCACCGTGGCGGAACGCATCGAGGACATCCCCGATCTCGTCACGGAGAGGCTCTAGCACCCATGCCCGGAACCTTCATCGACGTCGCGGTCGACGCCAGCGCCGGGGCCGATCCCGAGCTGGCCAAACGGCTCGAGGCCATCTGCCCGGTGGACATCTTCAAGGCGGGTGCGTCGGGCGTGGAGATCGTGGAGGAGAACCTCGACGAGTGCGTTCTGTGCGAGCTGTGCATCAACGCGGCGCCGCCGGGGGCGATCCGCGTGCTCAAGCTGTACTCGGGCGAGTCACTGCCCGCCTGAGAGCCGCTTGCGCGCCGCCCCGGTGAGCGGCCGGTAGCGCCGGCCGCCCCGGTCCAGGTACCACACGCGCCCCTCGGCGGGCTGGGGCAGCCCGGCCTGGCGCAACGGCCGCGTGAGTGGCCTGAACCGCGTGGTGACGGGCATCTCGTCGATCACGTGGACCACCGCGGGTCGGCCTCCGTCAGGCAGTCCGGCCAGCGCGCGCGAGAGCATGTCGGGGCTCAGCTCCTGTTCGGGGCGCAGGGTGACGGCGGCGACGGCTGCGCCTCGGTGTCAAGGGCTCCGAACCGCGCGACTTCCAGGGCATTCTGCGCGGCCGCGCCCAGGCGGCCGATCGGGGTCATGAGGGTTTTGGGCAGCCGGTCCATCCTGTGCCCACATGTTCGCCGATCCCGGCGTGGCGGTGTCACCGGATCTCGGACCGGAACCCCGAGGAGCTCGCCCGAATCGCGGGCCGGGCTCCCGCGCAACGCGCCCGAATCCCGGCTCGGGGCGCTATTGTCCGCTGCCCGACGATGAGCGTGCTCAACCTCGAAACGATCGAGTGCCGGCGCCGGGACGGGGTCGCTCGGCTGGTCCTCAACCGTCCCGACGCGCTCAACGCGTGGACGCGCCAACTCGGCGAGGAGCTCACCCAGGCGCTCGACGACGTCGCCGCCGATCCCGCGGTGCGGTCGATCGTCCTCACGGGCGCCGGACGCGCCTTCTCCTCCGGCGCCGACCTGCGCGCCGGCGTCAACGGGAGCGACGGCAAGCCCGACGTCCGCAGCCCGCTGCGTGAGATCTACCATCCGCTCATCGCGCGCGTGCGCACGGTCCCCAAGCCGGTGATCGCGGCCGTCAACGGGCCGGCCGTCGGCATCGGGTGCTCGCTGGCGCTGGCCTGTGATCTGATCGTCGCCGCGCGCTCCGCCTACTTCCTCATGGCCTTCGTCAACATCGGGCTGGGGCTCGACGGCGGCGCCTCCCAGACGCTGGTGGAGCGTGTCGGGCACGCCCGGGCGTTCGAGATCGCCTATCTGGGCGAGCGCATCGCAGCCGAGACGGCGCTCAGCTGGGGGCTGGTCAACCAGGTGGTCGACGACGGGGACTTCGAATCGGCGGTGAGCGCCCTCGCCGCCCGGCTGGCCGCGGGGCCGCCCGGCTCCTATGCGGCCATCAAGCGCACGATCAACGCACGCGCCTACGCCGGCTTTGACGAGCTCCTCGACCTCGAGGCCGACGTCCAGCAGGAGCGGGCGTCCTCCAAAGACTTCGCCGAGGGCGTGCTCGCGTTCCTGCAGAAGCGCCCGGCCGAGTTCACCGGCGAGTAGCGGACGCAGTGAACCTCGCCGGCCTCCTCACCGCATCAGCGGAACGCGACCCCGATCACGTTGCCATCAAGCTCGACAACCTCGAGCTCACCTACGGCGCGTTGAGCGGCGCGTCAGCCCATATCGCCGGGCTGCTGGCCGACCGTGGCTTTCAGCCCGGCGACCGCGTCGGGATCATGCTGCCCAACGTTCCATACTTCCCGGTCATCTACTACGGGGTGCTGCGTGCCGGCGGCATCGTCGTGCCCATGAACGTGCTGCTCAAGAAACGCGAGGTCGCCTACTACCTGTCGGACTCCGGGGCCAAGCTGGTCTTCGCCTGGCACGCCTTTGCGCAGGACGCCCGAGCCGGCGCCGAGGAGGCCGGCGCCGAGTGCCTGATGGTGGAGCCGGGAGCGTTCGAGCAGCAGGTGGGCACCGCCACGCCCGACACCGCCGTCGCCGACACCGCCGACGATGACACCGCCGTGCTGCTCTACACGTCAGGCACCACGGGTCAGCCCAAGGGCGCCGAGCTCACCCACGCCAACCTGACCCTCAATGCGCAGGGCTCGGCGGATCTGTTCGACCTCGGCAGCGAAGCCATTGTCCTGGGGGCGCTGCCGCTGTTTCATTCCTTCGGCCAGACCTGCGGCATGAACGCCACCGTGGGCGGCGGCGGCACGCTGACGCTGCTGCCGCGCTTTGAGCCGGGCAAAGCGCTGGAGATCATCCAGCGCGACAAGGTCAACGTCTTCCAGGGCGTGCCGACCATGTACGGGGCGATGCTCCATCACCCCGAGCGCGGGTCCTACGACGTGAGCACGCTGAAGCTGTGCGGGTCGGGCGGCTCGGCGATGCCCGTCGAGCTGCTGCGCGGCTTCGACGAGGCCTTCGGCTGCAAGGTCCTGGAGGGCTACGGGCTCTCGGAGAGCTCGCCGGTGGCGTCGTTCAATCATGCCGACCGCGAGCGCAAGCCGGGCTCGATCGGGACCCCGATCAAGAACGTCGAGATGCGCGTGGTCGACGACGAGCGCAACGAGGTGGCGCCGGGTGAGGTCGGGGAGATCGTCATCCGCGGCTACAACGTGATGAAGGGCTATTGGCAACGGCCCGACGCGACGGCGGAGACGATCATCGACGGCTGGCTGCACACCGGCGACATGGGCCGGGTGGACGAGGAGGGCTACTTCTACGTGGTGGACCGCAAGAAGGAGCTGATCATCCGCGGCGGCTACAACGTCTACCCGCGCGAGATCGAGGAGGTGCTCTACGAGCATCCCGACGTCCGCGAGGCTGCGGTCCTGGGCGTCCCGCACGACGAGTACGGCGAGGAGGTCGGCGCCGCCGTGGCGCTCAGGGACGGGGCCTCGGCCACGCCCGAGGAGCTGCGCGACTTCGTCAAGGGGCAGGTGGCGGCCTACAAGTACCCGCGGATGGTCTGGCTGGTCGACGAGCTGCCCAAGGGCCCGACCGGCAAGATCCTCAAGCGGGAGATCTCGCCACCGGACGCGTCATGAGCGGCCCGGCCTCGGGCGAGGTGCGCGTCCGCCCGGCGACGCCCGACGACATCGACCAGATCCACGCGTTCATCGTTGAGCTGGCGGTCTACGAGCGCGAGCCCGACGCGGTGACGGGGACCCCGGAGATGCTCGGCGACGCCCTGTTCGGTCCCCGGCCGAGCGCGGAGGCGCTGATCGCCGAGGTCGAGGGCCACGCGGTGGGCTTCGCCGTGTACCACGGCACGTTCTCCACATGGGAGTGCGAGCCCGGGATCTGGCTGGAGGACCTGTTCGTGCCCGAGCGCCATCGCCGCGCCGGGGCGGGTCACGCGCTGCTCTCACACCTGGCCGCGCTCGCGATCGAACGTGGCTGCCCCCGGCTGGAGTGGCACGCGCTGGATTGGAACGAGCTGGCACTGGGGTTCTACGAGCGCCTGGGCGCCGAGCGCCTGTCCGAGTGGGAGCTTCACCGGCTCACCGGTGAGGGGCTGCGGCGCGTCGCCGCGGGCCACGCGCGCGCCCATCCGGCCCATCAATAGAGAAGCCCCGCCGGAGCGGGGCTTCTCGTTAGCAGGCCTATAAGCCGGATCTTGTCAAGAGCAGTCATCCATCTGAGCGGCCTACCCGGACCTTGGCGGGTCACCTACAAACGGTCCTGCTTGGCCTAGCATCGGGTGGGGTTTACCTGGCCGCCGCGTCACCGCGACGCCGGTGCGCTCTTACCGCACCATTTCACCCTTACCGGCCTGAAGCGCTGCAGCGGC
>JBAQGP010000244.1:0-2482 GCA_049287845.1 Solirubrobacteraceae bacterium
CGTCGAGGGCGCCCAGCCGGGGGCAGACGGCCAGGACCCGTTCGCGCGGGAAGAGGAGAGTCCGCTTGTAGAAGGCCTCGGCGATCTCGATCTCGGTCGGCTGCAGCCCGTCCCACAGCACCATGTCACCGGGCTTGAGCGCAAGCTGCCGGTCACCCTCGCGCACCAGCTCCACGCCCTTGAAGACGAACTGGAAGCCGAGCACGTTCTCGTGGCCCGCGGCGGCGTCGGAGCCGATGACGGCGCCATCGCGTTGGCCCAGGAAGGGGGAGGCGGCGCAATCGAGCAGCATGAGGTCGCCGATCGTGCGCCGGGTCACCGCGGCCTGGAAGCGCGCGGGCGTACGGCACGTCGGTTTGATCTCGAAGGGGAGGTGCGTCGCGGCCAGGATGTCTGACCATGAGCGCAACCGCGCAACGGGATCGGTTCCGCGCGGACGCCACCGTTCCAGCGACGGCTCGTGCGGCGGCGCTTGCACTAAGGCCATCGCATCACGTCTGTCTCTCTCTGGCGATAACCGTCAGCCTCTCTCGTCCCGCTCAGTTTAATGAAGCCCGGCCGGCGCGCTTGGCCGCCAGGGCCACGAAGGCGTCGAGCGCGCCGGGGTCGGCCAGGGCGTCGCGGCTGGCGACCTTCTCGGCAGCCTCGCCGCGCAGGATCCGCTTGACCGGCGCCTCCAGCTTCTTGCCCGTCAGCGTCCGCGGGATCCCGCTCACCACGATGATGTCGTCGGGTACGTGCCGTGGCGACAGCTCACCGCGCAGGGCGGAGCGCAGCCGCCCCAGCAGGGCGTCGTCCACCGTCGCCCCCGGGGAGGGCACGACGAACAGCAGCAGCTCGCCCATCCCGCCCTGATCGTCCTCCAGGTGCACCACGAGCGCGTCGGCGAGCTCGGGGAACTCCTCCACCACCGAGTAGAACTCGCCCGTGCCCAGGCGCACCCCGCCGCGGTTGAGCGTGGCGTCCGAGCGCCCGGTGAGCACGCAGCTGCCGCGTGGGGTGAACTTGATCCAATCGCCCTGGCGCCACACGCCCGGGTAGCGATCGAAATAGGACGCTCGGTAGCGCTCGCCGTCCTCGTCGCCCCACAGGGCCACCGGCATCGACGGCATGGGGGACGTGATCACCAGCTCGCCCAGCTCGCCGACCACCGGGTTGCCCTCCTCGTCAAACGCCTTGGCGTCCACGGCCAGGGAGGCGCACGAGATCTCACCCTCGTAGACCGGCGCGCCCGGGCAGCCGGACACGATGCCGGTGCACACGTCGGTGCCGCCGGAGCCGTTGACCAGGCACACATCGGGTCCGAGCTGTTCATAGACCCACCGGTACCCCTCGGCCGGTAGGGGGGAGCCGGCGGTGCACAGCACCTCGATGGAGCTCAGGTCAAAATCGTTGCGGAGGTCGAGCCCTGCCTTGCGACAGGCCATCAGGTAGGGCGGCGAGACACCCATGACCGTCGGCCGGTAGCGCTCGGCCAGCCGCCACTGCTCGGCCAGGTCCGGCCACGCCGGATCGCCGTCGAGCATCACGATCGAGGTGCGCAGCAGCAGCGCGCTCACCAGGGCGTTCCACATCATCCACGCGGTGGTGGAGAACCACTGCAGCCGCTTGCCGGGCCCGAGGTCCCAGCCGAACCCCTGGTTCTTGTGGTGCTCCACCAGCTGGCCCCCGTGGCCGTGCACGATCGCCTTGGGCAGGCCGGTGGTCCCCGAGGAGAAGAGCACGTAGAGCGGGTGGTCGAAGGCCACCGGCGCGAACTCCAGCGGCGCCGGCTCGGCCAAGAGGTCAGACCACGCGACCGCGTCGGGGACCGACGCCTCCCCGTAGGGCACCGCGACGACGTGCTCGAGGGTCGTCAGCCGCCCGCGGATCGCCTCGACCTCGGACAGCCGGCTCACGTAGCGGTCGCGGAAGCCGTAGCCGCCGACGGTCAGCATCACCTTGGGCTCGATCTGGGCGAAGCGGTCGATGACGCTCCGCGCCCCGAACTCGGGGGCACAGGCGGCCCAGATCGCCCCCAGGCTCGTGGTGGCGATGAAGGCCACCAGTGTCTCGGGGATGTTCGGCATGTAGGCGACCACGCGGTCGCCGGGCCCGATCCCGAGGCGCTGCAGGCCGGCGCGGGCCCGTGCCACCTGCTCGCGCAGCTCGCCGAAGGTGACCTCGAACTCCGCTCGGGTCTGGGAGTGGGCGACCACCGCCACCTTCTCGGCGTCCTCGTCACGGCCCACCATGTGCTCGGCGTAGTTCAGGCGAGCGCCGGGAAACCACACCGCTCCCGGCATCTCGCGCGAGGCCAGCACGCGCTCGAACGGGGCGTGCGTGCGGAGCTCGAAGAACTCCCACACCGACCCCCAGAACCCCTCGAGATCCTCCACCGACCAGCGCCAGAGCGCGTCGTAGTCGCCGAACGCGCGTCCGCGCTCGGTGGCGAGCCAGCGGCGGAACGCCGTGATGTTAGCCCGGGCGATCCGGTCAGGCC
>JBAQGP010000245.1:0-12907 GCA_049287845.1 Solirubrobacteraceae bacterium
CTGAAAGTCGTGGGAGAAGTCGCGAACGTCCGAGGCGACGCCGAGGCCGGCGACGCGCAGCAGCGTCTGGCCGCCGGCGTCGCGCCGGTCGCGAGGTGCCGGCTCCAGCTGCTCGCCGAGCATCGCCTCCACGAGCTGCTCGGCCGACAGCTCGGCGGCCGGGCGCTCGGTGACGACTCGGCCGTCGCGCATGACGGTCACGACGTGGCAGAGCTGCAGCACCTCGCCAAGCCGGTGCGAGACGAAGATCACCGAGCATCCGTCCTGCGCGACCCGGCACACCGCAGTGAACACGAGGTCGATCTCGATATCGCTGAGGGTCGCCGTCGGTTCGTCGAGGATGAGCACCCGGGCGCCTCGTCCAAGCGCCCGCGCGATCTCGACCAGCTGTCGCTTGCCCAGGCTGAGGTTACCTACGAGCTCCCCGGGGTCGTGATGATCGAGCCCGACCTTCGCCAGCAGGTCACGGGTCGCCCGGCGCTCCCGGCGACGGTGACGAACCAGCCCCGTGTGAACGCCGCCGAGCGCGAGATTCTCGGCGATGCTCAGTGACGCCACCATGCTCAACTCCTGGTCCACGCAGGCGATGCCGGCGCGCTGCGCATCACGGGGGGTGTGCAGCGCCACCGGCCGGCCGTCGATCCGGATCTCGCCGGCGTCGGGCGGGATGAGGCCCGCGACGACGTTGATGAGCGTGCTCTTGCCGGCGCCATTGTGCCCGCACAGGCCGCGAATCTCGCCGGGGGCGATGGTGAGCGAGACGCCGCTCACTGCCTGGACGGTGCCGAAGCTGCGGTGGATGCCGGTCAGTTCCACGCGCGGGGGCGCATCGCTCATGATGCGCTCTCGCCCCGGCGGTTCGCAATCCCCGGAGGGGGCACGATCGCCCGTTTGAGGATCTTTCCGGTCGGCCCGGTCGGCAGCTCGCTCACGAGCCAGATGTGGCGCGGGTACTTGTACCGCGAGACGCGCACCTTGATCCACTCCTGGAGCTCGGCCGGCGAGGCCTCGGTGTCCGGTTCGAGCACGACCGCCGCGCCGATCTCCTCCCCCAGCCGTTCATCGGGGATCCCGATCACCGCCGCGGATCGGACGGCCGGATGTTCGTGCATCAGGTCCTCCACCTCGCGCGGATAGACGTTGAACCCGCCGCGGATGATCATGTCCTTCAGCCGCCCGACAACCCGGAAGCACCCGTCGTCGTCGACGGTCCCGAGATCGCCGCTGAAGAACCAGCCGTCCCGGTCGATGGCCGTCTTGGTGGCCTCGGGATTGCCCCAGTAGCCCTTCATGATGTTGTGCCCGCGGATGGCGATCTCACCGATCTCCCCCGCCGCGAGCTCGGCTCCGCCCTCACCGGCGATCTTCATCTCGGTTCCGGGGATCGGCCAGCCGATGGTCCCCGAGCGGCGGGGGGTCCCCAGCGCATTGTGCGAGGCGATCGGCGAGGTTTCGCTCAGACCGTAGCCCTCGTACAGGGGCGCGCCGGTGCGCGCCTCGAACGCCCGGAGCACCTCCGCCGGCAGCGGGGCCCCTCCGGACGAGCACAGCCTCAGGGACGCGAACGCGTCCGCGCGCGCCTCGCAATAGGCGAGGTCGGAGAACATCGTCGGAACCCCGAGCAGGACCGTCACCGCATGCTCGCGGATGAGCTCGGCCACGGGGGATGCATCAAACCGGCCGGACAGGATGACGCGCGCGCCGATGGCGATCCCGGCGTTCATCGTGCACGTCTGCCCGTAGGAGTGGTACAGCGGCAGGACGCCGATGACGACGTCGTCGGGGGCCAGGGAATAGATCTCCAGCGCCGCATTCGCGTTGCGCCCCAGGTTGGCGTGCGTGAGCTCGGCGCCCTTCGGCCGTCCGGTCGTGCCCGAGGTGTAGAGGATGACCGCGGTGTCGTCGGGCGCGACCGGGTGAACGTCGGGGTACGGAGCCGCACCCTGCAGCAACCCGCTCGCGTCGTCGTCCTGCACCCACACCCGGCGGACGCGATGCGAGCCGGTGTCTCCATTGTCGCCCGAGGTTGCGCGGGAGAGGACGATCTCGGCGCCGGCGTCCTCGAGGCTCTGATCGGTCTCCGCCGGGGTCGCCAGCGGGTTCTGCGGGACGACGATCGCACCGCGCCGGAGGATCCCGAAGTACAGGGCCGCGAACGCCGGTGAGTTCGGAACTTGGAGGCCGACCCGGTCGCCGGGCGCGATGCCGACGCCGGCCAGGTAGCCGGCGGCGAGTCGGCTGCGCCGTTCGAGCTCGGCGTAGCTGATCTCGACGCCCTCATGGACGAGTGCGCATCGTTGTGGCCACCGGGTCGCCGCCGATGTGAGCAGCGCGGCGAGGTTGCCGTCGCCCATCAGGGGCGGCGGCAACGTCGTTGCGTGTGTGTGCTGAGACATCGCTGCGTCAGGCCTTCGAGCACTGCGCCTCATACTGAGCGAGGGTGCTGGGCGTGACCTGGTGCTCCTGGACGGTCTCCACCAGCGGCACCTTCTTGCCCTCCAGCAGCGCCGTCCCGTACTCCGCCGCCTGCAGCGAGATCGTCCCGGGATCCTCGGTCGCCGTCCCGAACATCTCTCCGGCCTTGATCGCGTTGATTCCGACCTTGAAGCAGTTGCTGCCGGTGATGACCAGGCCATCCTGTTTGGTGCCGAGGGGAATCCCCGCCTGCTTCGCGGCGGTGACGATCGGGACCGCCTGATAGTCGGCCATGCCGTACATCGCCTGCAGCCCCGAATGGCCGAACTTGGAGAACAGCTGGGTCGCCTCCTGCCCGCTCAGGACCGGATCCCAGTTGCCGTCCTCGGTGGCCACGACCTTGTACCGCGGATGCTTGTCGAGCACGTTGTAGAAGCCCTTCATCCGGTCCTGCGTGACGAGCATCGCGGCGGTTCCGGTGATCACGCCGATCTTCGCCGCCGTCTTGTGCTCCTGCGCAAGCCCCTGAATGAGGTTCTCGGCGGCGAACTGGCCGAGCTGGTAGTTGTCGGACAGGACCTGGTGCAGCCCGGACGCGACCGCGGGATCGGCGGGTCCGTCGGTGTTGACGATCGTCACTCCGGCGGCCTTCGCCTTGGCGATCGCGGGCGCCATGGCCTTGCTGTCAAGCGCCTCCAAGAAGATGAGGCTCGGATGTTCGGCGACCGCGCTGTTGAGCAACTGCACCTGGGTGGCCGGATCGGAGCTCGCCAGCAGATGCACGGTGGCGCCGCGTGAGCCGACATAGCTCTTGATCGCCGCGTTGTAAACGGCGGCCCACGGGTTGCTGTTGGCGACCGACACGATGGCCACCGTCTTGCCGGCGAGCGGTCTGGCGGCACTCGCGGCGGCCCCATTTGCCGACCCCGAACTCGATGCCCCGGCCGACGCCGAGCTGCTCGAGCTGGTTGATCCGCAGGCCGCGAGCGCCACGCTCACGACAAGGATGCCGACGCCGGCTGTGGCCCGCAAAGCTACGGTGCGCATCGCCGCGCGGGCAGCGCACAGCGCATCACGAATGATGGAACACATCTGCTCTCTCTCCTCTGGTCCGAGAAACGCGCCGCCGCCCCCAGCGACCGGTATGAGAATCGTGTTCGGCGGAAAGCACCTAGTCAATAGGCGGATTTGACAGACTTATTGCCGGCTGCCTTGTGAGAACCCGACAATCCAGGCCGTGATGTGACGGCCAATAGCCGCTCGCCGAAGACGGCCGCCCGCATCGCCCTGCTGCACGCCGCGGCGGCCGACGGCATCCTCGGCCGACTCGATGAGGTGGTCCCGAAGGCGCGACAGCGGATCCTTGACGAGCAGCCCGCCTACCGCCGGATGACGCCGGCCGAGCTCGACGACGTCACCGGGCTCCTGTACAGCAACTTCCGCATGGTGGCGTCGGCGATGGCGGGGCACCGGGTGGCCCACGAGCAGCTTGACTACGTCGGGCGGCATGTGCGAGTGCGCGTGCACAGCGGCATTCCGCTGGACGCGGTGATGCGCGCCTACCGAACCGGGTTCAACATGTTCTGGGAGGAGTGCACCGCCGAGGTCGCCAGCCACGGCCTCGGCCGCGACGCCGCCGTGGACCTCGCCCGCAAGATGTCCGAGGCGATGGACACCCTCACGACCCACGCCGCGGCCGCCTACGTCCGCGAGGAGTCCTACCTGCGGTCCGTCGACGAAAAAGCCGCCCGCGATCTCCTCGATGCGCTGCTGCGCGGCGACGTGGACCCCGAGCGCGCCGAGCCCCACACCGCCGCCCCGGGACTTGACCCGCAAGCGGACCTCGTGGTCGTCATCGGCCGGGTGTCTCCCCAGAATGGAACGCTGACGGCCGCGCTGGAAACCGCCGCGGCCGCGCTCGCCGACGCCCTCGCCACCCGACGCGCGTCCCCGCTGCTCGTGATCCGCGAGCGGGCGATCGTCGCGGTCGTGCCGGCCGAGGACCGCGACCACGAGCTCGCGCGCCTCACGTCCGCCTGCACCGCGTTGAAAGCCGACACCGGCCTCAGTCTCTATTGCGGCCTCAGCCCGCCCTGCGCCGGCTTCAGCCAGGTCGCATCCGCCTACGAGCAGGCGTCGCTCGCCGTCGCCCGCGCCACCGAGGAGCGGCCCGTCGTGTCCCTAGCCGCGCTACCCGCGCTCCAACATCTCCTCACCGGCGCGACCGGCACGACGAGAACCCACCTCCTGGAGAAGGCACAGGTCATCGCCGAACTGAGCCCGAGCACCCTGACGACGATGAAGGAGACCCTCTACGGGTTTGCGCGCGCCGACATGAACGTCACCCGGGCGGCGGCCCGCCTGTTGATCCACGAGAACACCCTCCGCTACCGGCTGCGCCGCGCCCGCGAGCACAGCGGCCACAATCCGCAAACCTTCGAGGGACTGGTCGAGCTGATCTGCCTGCTCGAAATGCTCGAGCATGAGGCTCAGACGGGCGCGACGGTCCCCTGGTGAGCCGTCTGAACTCTGCCAAGCGCTGTCGATCGAGTGCGACCCGCCACCGCCGCCGGCTTCGAGCGTCGCCAGAGCCCGCGGATAGCGCTTGTGATGTGGCTGTCTAGCCTGCGCCGGTGAGCACGTTTGAGCTGGGGGCGTGGCAGGCGGAGAGCCCGCGGCGGACCTGGGCGACGGACGGCGGATCAGTCGCGAACAGCTCCGGCAGGCTCACCGACCGTAGACCGCGGCGATGCAGGATCGGCAGAAGGGTCGTCAGGGCCCGGATGGTCTGGCCGCGGTTCTCATGCATGAGGATGATCGCTCCCGGCCGCAGGTCCGATTTCACGTTCCTGATGATTCCCTCCCAGTTGGCACCCAGCGAATCACGGGAGTCCATCGACCACATGATGTCCAGCAACCCGAGCCGTCGGGCGATCCGATTGACGGCCGGGTCCTGCCCTCCATAGGGCGGACGAAACAGATCGACCGGCTGACCTGACTCGCGCTCGACGAGCCGCTTGTCACTCGCGAGTTCTGCGGCGACCTCTGATGGTGGGAGCGCCAGCAGGTCGGCGTGAGTCATGGTGTGATCGCCGAGCGTCCCGATCCTGCGCTCTCTGACCAGCCAGCCGGGCCATGCCTCAATGCTGCGGCCGACGACGAAGAACGTCGCCTGCTCGTGGGCGCGGGTGAGCTTGTCGACGGCGAAGTGTGTGTAGACCCCAGGGCCGTCATCAAAGGTGAACGCCAGCGCGCGCCCGCGCGGACCCGCGCAATACACCGGTAGACCGAGCTTCGCGAGCCGACCAATCACCGCATCTCCGCGCGCTTGTAGGAGATTCAACCGATGGGCACCCGTGACCGGACCGGAGACAACCAGACCGCGCCTCCTCCGGTCACGCGGCACGCCGGCCCGGACGTTCGTGCCTCGGTGCCGAGCGGACGTCGTGGCCCCTCCCCAAGGAGAAGCGATCACGACGACGATCGTCGCGATCAGCGCCACCAGCAGCGTCCACAGCGCCGCCGTCAGCCGCTGGCGACGGCGTCGGGCCCGGCTAGCCGCGCGGCGCAGGACGATGTGGTCGGGAACCTCGCCCAAGATGACTGGTCAGCGGCGTGCCGAGTGCCGGATGCGGGGCGTGAGTTCGGCCAGCAGTTCGTCGGAGAACTCAAACCGGAACGGGGTGGCGATGAGCTGCTGTTCGGTGGTGATGATGTGTTCTCGGGCGAGGCGGTCGATCAGTCGCTTCCAGCCCAACGCGCGCAGGCGTGCCTGCTCGGGATCTCGGCCGAGCAGCTGGTTGATGGCATCCTGGACATCGCGGCGTTGCAGGCGGTAGTCGTCCAGGGTCCGCCGCTTCTCGCTCGGGTCATCCGACAGGGGCGGCCCGGCGTAGCGTTTCCAGACCGCGGCACGTCCTCGGCGCCACAGGTGGATCGCGATCGAGTGGCGGTCAGGGTCGACGCGAGCACCGTCGTCGGTCTCGGCAAACAAGCTCCCCGCCACAACGATCAGGTCGGGGTCGTGCTCTCGCTCGCGCCACCGGCGGACCCGGCAGCCGACTTGCAAGATGGTCGCAGTGCTCGTCATCGCTCATGATGATCACCGACGGAAGGTTAGGATTTACTCTGCGCCGATTAGGCTCGCGGGCCGGGCCGATCAACCACGCGTGATCAGCGTCGGGTCCCTTCTGTCGCGGGGGCGCGATCGCGAGACGCGGTCGGTGAGCGGTGGGGGACGGCACCACGGTCGGCCACCGAGGTGGCGGCCACCCTCAGGTGCAGCTCAAAGCGGGTCGGTGGGGCGGCGCCGCACAGGGTCAGCTCCCCGCCCATGCGTCGGGCCAGCTCGCGTCCGATCGCCAGCCCGAGCCCGAACCCCGGGTGCTGGTCATGGCTGCTGCCACGACGGAAGCGCTCAAAGATCAACTCGCGCTCGGCCAGAGGGATGCCGGGGCCGTCGTCCTCCACGGCGATCATCGCGTCGGCGACGATGACGCGTACCGTCGCGCCCGCGGGCGAGTAGCGCCGCGCGTTATCGATGAGGATCCTCAGGATCTGGGCGATTCGCTGAGCGTCGCCCAGCACGATGACGGCCGTGTCGACCTCCAGCCTGACCGCCGGACCGAGAATGCCGCCCAGTTCGGCGACCGACGCTCGAGCGAGCGGCACCAGCGCGACCGGCTCGATGGCCATCGGTATCTGCGCGTCGAGTCGGCTCAGATCCAGCAGATCGCCGGCCAGCTTACCCAGCCGCTGGGCCTGGCCCTCGGCCAGGGCGACCTGCTCGCGCGCATCGAGCAGATCCGGAGAACCGGCAGACAGATCCTCTCGCAACAGCCCGAGTCGCATCTGCAGCGCAGTGAGGGGGGTGCGCAGCTCGTGTGAGGCGGTCGCGACGAATGCTTGGCGCGCGCGCTCCTGAGCGCTGAGGCGCTGCTGCATGGTCGCAAACGCCCGGGCCAAGTCGCCGATCTCATCGCCGTGATCGTCCACCGGCCCGTCCACCCCGGGGCCGTGCCGCGCAACCCGCAACGCGGCATCGCGCAACGTTCGCGTCCGGCGGGCAAGGCGACGAGCGAACCAGATCCCCAGGCAGATCGCGATCAGCAGGCTGATCGCCGCCGCCCGTTCGAGCCCGGCGACCAGCGCGTGACGGGCGGTCTGCGCGTCCTGCAAGGAACGGTAGACAGCGATCGTGACCGGTCCGGCGGCCGTCCGCACCCGGGTCACGACGCGGACCCAGAGCCCCCACCCATACCCGTAGTTGATCACCCGTCTCTGCACCAGGCCGATGGCGGGCGCCGTCCCGCGCCGGACCATCCGCTGAATGTCGTCGTCATAGCCGAACAGGTATCCACCGCGGGGGCCAACGAGCGTGGCATCCAGGTCGCGGCGCATGAGCCCGCCACCGATGCGGCGCACCGCCAATGACCGCGACGTCACCGAAGCTGCCGGAAGACGCGCCAGCTCCTGTCCGAGCCGTTCGGCCCGCACGCTCAAGTGGTCCAGCGTCCGGTCGCGCAGCTGCTGCTGCAACGGCGAGAGCAGCTCAACCGCTGGGCCCGCCAGCGCCACGAGCGCGACCGCCACCAGGGCCAGTACCAGCTGAGGCCTCAATCCCAGCCGGATCCGGCGCGGTCTAAGCAGCGCTCGCACGGTAGCCCGACCCTCGCACCGTCTGAATCAGACGTGGTTGCTCAGGCTCATCCTCGAGCTTGAGACGCAGATGGCGCACGTGCACATCGATCCCTCGCGGGTCGCGGTACGCGCTGTCGCCCCACACCGCCTCCAGCAGCTGCTCGCGGTCAAGCACCCGGCCCGGTGACTCCATGAGCATTGCCAGTACCGCGAACTCCGAAAACGTCAACTCAACCGGCGCCCCGCGGCGGGTCACCGTGCGCTGAGCGCGATCGATGGACAGCTCGCCGACCGTCTGCACCGCTTGCGGTCCTCGACGCCAGGTCCCGCGACGCAGCACCGCGCGGATGCGGCTGCGCAGCTCGTCAGGCCCGAACGGCTTTCGGACGTAATCATCAGCCCCCGCCTCCAACGCCAACACCGCATCGCCCTCGCTGTCCAGCGCCGTCAGCATGACGATCGGCACCACATCACCGCGGTCGCGCAGCACACGACACACCTCATAACCCGCCGGCCCTGGTCCCAACGCCACATCAAGCAACACCACATCGAACTGGCTCCTGGCCGACAGCCCAATCGCTTCCCGGCCGTCGGACGCCAACGTCACCACATGCCCGTCGCGGGTCAACAGCCGCGACAGCATGTCGCGCAGCTCCGGCTCATCATCAACCACCAAAATCCGCAGATCAGGAGTTGACACGCCGGCCACATTACCGAGGAACGAGACGCCAGCCGGTTCGTACTTCGGTGCCTTTCACAGCATGTGCGCGGCGAGCTGCCGCTTCGATGGCACGACGAAGCCGCTCGGCGTGGGGACGGCCCGAGGCCACCCGGTGCCGCTTCGGTTAGCTGCGGTTTAGCGCCAGGTGAGGGCCTGTTTAGCTGCGGCCCTGCCCTAACAGAACCCCTGCAATTGACAAACGTGGGCGCCAAACCTTATGCGTAGCTTACGCCGAGTCCGAGCACGGATTGAACGTACTTGGTGGCCCGCCGGGCCCAGTCCGTCGGTTCGGCGACACATCTGAGTCCCGCGGGGAGCACACACCCATGATCGATCTGACGCTCGACGGTTCGTCGCTGCCGGAAGCCGCTGCGATGCCGACGCTGGGCCCGGCTGGCCAAGCAACCTTGGTGGACATCTTTGATGCCACCGTCCGCCGATGGGGCGAGCGCCCCGCCATCGACGCCGCCGGCGTGCGGCTGAGCTACACCGAGCTCGCCGACGCGGCGCAGAGCGTGGCCGACGAGCTCGCCGCCTCTGGGGTCGGGCCCGGCGACCGCGTTGGCGTGCGCATCCCCAGCGGCACCGCCGACCTTTACGTGGCGATCTTGGGGGTCATGCGCGCCGGCGCCGCCTATGTCCCGGTGGATGCCGACGATCCGCCGGGACGAGCTGAGCAGATCTTCAGCGACGCGGGCGTGTGCGTCGTCTTGGGCCCGAAACTGTCGATCCAGGAGCGCGCACCGGGCGGGGGCCGTCTGACGCCGCCCGGCCCCGACGACGACGCCTGGGTGATCTTCACCTCCGGCTCGACCGGGGCTCCCAAGGGGGTCGCGGTGACCCACCGCGCGGCCGTGGCGTTCGTGCACGCCGAGTCGGCGCTGTGGCAGGTCATCCCGCAAGATCGGGTCCTGGCCGGCCTATCGGTGGCCTTCGATGCCAGCTGTGAGGAGATGTGGTTGGCATGGGGTCATGGCGCGGCGCTTGTTCCGGCCCCCCGCCGACTCGTCCGCGCCGGCCGGGAGCTGGGCCCCTGGCTCTCGGCGGAGCGAGTGACGGTGATCTCGACGGTCCCGACGCTGGCCGCAACCTGGGATGAGGAGGCTCTGGACGCGGTGCGCCTGCTCATCCTCGGCGGTGAGGCCTGCCCGGAGCAGCTGGGCTGGCGGCTGGCTGAACGGCGCGAGGTGTGGAACACCTACGGCCCCACGGAGGCCACGGTGGTCTCGACCGCCGCCCGTGTCGCCTCCGGGGCGCCGATCACGATAGGGGCACCGCTCACCGGCTGGGACGTCGCGGTCATCGATGACAGCGGCATGCCCGTCGCCGCCGGGGAGCCGGGGGAGCTGGTGATCGCCGGCGCGGGCCTGGGTCGTTACCTTGACTGCGAGCTGGACCGCGAGCGCTTCGCCGGCCTGCCGTCGCGCCGATGGCAGCGTGCCTACCGAACCGGCGACATCGTCCGGGAGACCGCCGGTGGTCTTGTCTACGTCGGCCGCCGCGACGATCAGGTAAAGATCGGCGGGCGCCGAGTCGAGCTCGGCGAGATTGACGCGCAGCTCGGGGCGATCGCCGGGGTGCGCTCCGCGTGCACCCTCCTGCGCGAGACCGCCTCGGGCAACCGGGTGCTGGTCGGCTACGTCGCAGGCGACGCCACGGCCGACCAGATCCGCTGCGCACTGGCCGACCGGCTGCCGGCCGAGCTCGTCCCGCTCATCGTCGCGCTCGAAGATCTCCCGGTCACGACCTCGGGCAAGGTTGACCGCAATGCGCTGCCGTGGCCACCGCCCGACGAGGACAGCGCGACGGACGCCGGGCTGTCGGACACCGAGCGCTGGTTGGCCGAACGCTGGCGCGACCAGCTCGGCGCGGTCGGCGTCTCCGCCCACAGCGACTTCTTCGCCCTGGGCGGCACCTCGCTGGCGGCCGCGCGGCTGGCCTCCGAGCTGCGCGAACGCTTCCCGGCATTCGCCGTCGCCGACATCTACAACCACCGTGGCCTGCAGGCGCTCGGCGCCCGCCTGGATGAGCTTGGCGCCGGCAGCGCCGGGGCGCGCCGCGCCGTCCAGGCGGGAAGCTCACGCTGGGGGCTTGTGCGGGTGGGCGGGGTGCTCGCGTTAACCGTCCTCACCGTGCCGCAGTGGCTCATCGGACTGCTCGTGCTCAACCGCATCATGCCCGGGCAGGGCGGCCCGCAGGTGGGCTGGGCCTGGCTGATCGCCGGCTGGCTCGTGTTCTCCAGCTCGCCCGGGCGCGCCCTAGTGGTCGCGGGAGCCCGGCGCCTGCTGCTGCGCGGGCTCGCGCCCGGCCGCTATCCCCGCAACGGCTGGCTGATGTGCCGGTTGTGGTTCATGGATCGCCTCGCCGATCGCGGCCGTCTGGACAACCTCGCAGGCACGCCATGGGCCGCTCGCTACGCTCGCTGGGCCGGGCACTCCGTCGGCGCGGGCGCTCGGCTCGGGACCCTTCCTCCGGTCGGCAGCCTGGTGAGGATCGGGCACAGCGCCACCATCGAGGGAGACGTGGACCTGGCCGGCTGGTGGATCGAGGGCGACGAGCTCGTCGTCGGGACGATCACCATCGAGGAGGACGCCCGGATCGCCACGCGCACGCTGCTCATGCCCGGCACGGTGATCGGGGCCGGGGCCGAGATCGAGCCCGGCAGCGTCGTGCAGGGCCCGATTCCCCCCGGCGAGCGCTGGTCGGGATCGCCCGCGGTGCCGGTGGGCCGTGCCGGCGAGCACTGGCCCGCCGAGGCGGCGCCGCGCGCCGCGCACGCGCGGTTGTGGAAAGCGATGTACGCGGTCGGCCTACTCGGGGTCAACCTCATCGCGCTGCTGGCCGCGATCCCGGGCCTCGCGCTTCTGCTCGTGCTGGTGCCCGGAAGCTGGAGCGCCGGCTCGGCCGCACTGATGATGGCCGCGCTGGCACCGGCGCTTACGGCCTCCTTCATGGTCAGCGAAGCCGTCCTCGTGGCGCTGGTCGCCAGGCTCAGCTCGCGGCTGGTCACCACCGGCTGGCACATCGGCGACGGCCGGGTCGGGTGGGCGCTGTGGTTCACCGACACGATCATGGCCGCCGGCCGTGCCGTTCTGTTCCCGGTCTACGCCAGCGTCTACATCCGCCCCTGGCTGCGCCTGGCCGGCGTCACGGTCGGGCGCGGCAGTGAAATCTCGACCGCCGTCGGCCTCACCCGCCTGACCCGTTTCGCGCCGGGCAGCTTCGCTGCCGACGATGTCGTGCTGGCCGTGGGCCGAGCACGGGCCGGCTGGCTCAACATCGAGCCGATCACCATCGGCCGCCGAACCTTCATGGGTAACGGCGCGATCCTCAGGGGCGGCACGACGCTCGGCGATGACAGCCTCATCGGCCTGCTCACCCTGGCTCCCACCACGTGTGGCGACCAGACCTCGTGGCTGGGCTCCCCCGCCCTCGAGCTCCCCCGCCGGCGCCGATGCGACGACCCCGCTCTCACCACGGATCCGAGCCGGCGACGGGTCGCGGCGCGGGCCGCCGTCGAGCTGGTGCGGATCCTCCTCCCCGGCACCATCTCGGTGCTGCTCGCCGTGCTCATGTTTGACCGCGTGGACGCAATCGGGACCCGGTCGGGGCTATGGGCGATGGCCGCCGCCACGCCGCTGGCGCTGCTGGGCGCCGGGGTCTGCGCCGTGGCGATCACGATCGCCGTGAAGTGGATACTGATGGGGCGTTACCGCGCCGGCGACCACCCACTGTGGTCCTGGTTCGTGTGGCGCGACGAGATCGTCAACACCTGCCAAGAGACCCTCGCCGGACCGTGGCTTCTGGGCGACGCAGTGGGAACGCCGCTGATGCCCGTCTACCTGCGGCTGATGGGTGCCCGGGTCGGCCGCGACGTGTGGTGCGAGACGCTGACCATCACCGAGTTTGACCTCGTCGAGCTCGGTGACGGCGCGGTTATCAACCGCCACGCGGTCGTGGAGACCCACCTCTTCCACGACCGGGTCATGCAGCTCGGGCCGGTCAAGCTCGGCGCCGGGGCGACGCTGGGACCAGGCACGGCGACGCTGCCCGACACCGAGCTCGGCGAGGGATGCTCGGTGGGCGGACGGTCGATCGTCATGCGCGGCGAGCGCCTGCCCGCCCACACCC
>JBAQGP010000246.1:0-8095 GCA_049287845.1 Solirubrobacteraceae bacterium
GCACCGCCCGGCGCGCCAGCACCAGGTACACGCCCGCGCCGAACAGGGCCCCCATGAACACGCTGAAGTCGGCGCCGCCGGTGGCGCTCGACAGCGGCCCCTTCCACACCGTGGTGTCAAGCCACGAGGCGGCGGCGAGCATGCCGATCGCCTGCGCCACGAGGCCCGGGACGTGGACCCCGCCGTCGCGCCAGTAGATCCCGGCCCGGCCGCTGAGCAGCGAGCGCGAGTCATAGCGCCCGCGTCGCAGCGCCCAGTCGGTGAGGAAGATCGCCACCCAGGGCGCGATCCACACGATCATGAACAGCAGGAAGTCCTCGATGAACGTGTTGAACGACGAGGAGAAGACGGTGATCGCGGTGAGGATGCCCGCGACCGTCGTGTCGATCAGCACCGTCTGCCAGCGCCGGATGCCGGGGATGATCGCCTGCAGCGTCAGTCCCGAGGAGTAGAGGTCGACGCTGTTGATGGCAAAGAGCTGGAAGATCACGAAGATCAGGTACGGGACCAGGAACCAGCCGTGGAAGGCGTGGGGGAGGCCGGAGATCGGGTCCGTCGCCGAGGTCACCGCGGTTGCCACCGCCGCGCCGAGCAGGCTCAACAGGGTCGAGGGGATGAAGCCGCCGAGCGCGACCGCCCACACGATTCGCCGCGGGTTGACGTCGGGCGAGAGGTAGCGCGAGTAGTCGTTGGCGTTCATCACCCAGCCGTAGCCACCCGCCGAGAGGATGAGGGCGAGCGCGATCATCACGGTGGCGAAGTTGGCGTCCGAGCCTGCGCCGAGGTGCGCCTTGGGGAGGGTGAAGATCGCCAGCAGGATGAACAGCACCACGAACGGCGGCACGAGCATCCGCAGCACCCGCAGCATCGCCCGGTGCCCGAACAGCGGCAGTACGAGCTGGATGGCGGCGGCCAGCACGATCAGCACGACCTTCAGGCCGGTCGAGGTGTGGATCCCCGCCTTGGCGGCGAGCGCCAGACCGGCCAGGACGACGAGCGCCAGCCCCTCGGTCTCATACCCGACCTGAGTGATCCAGTTGAAGACCGACACGAGCCGGGCGCCGTTGGGGCCGAACGGGGCGCGGCTGATGGCGAACACCGACGTGCCCGCCCGCGGGCCCTGGAGGCTGCCGATCCCGGTGACCAGGTAGGACAGGTTGCCGATCACGATCACCAGCGCCGCCTGCCAGAAGGCAAGGCCGAACGAGATGATCAGCGCCCCGTAGACGACGTACTCGACGTTGAACAGGGCGCCGGCCCACATCCACATGAGATCGAGCGGTCCGCCGCGACGCTCGGCCACCGGGATGTACTCGATCCCGCGGGCCTCGAACGCCGGCTCGTCCTCGACGCCGCCGTCGGTCGCCCCGCGCTGTCGCTCTGGAGCGGCTGTGGTCACGGCCCTGCCATACCCGCGATCAGTCCAGCTGCACCGGCACGTAGGCGAACCGGTCGACGTCGACCAGTCCGCCGTCGGTCAGCCGCAGCTGCGGGATCACGCTCAGCGCGATGAACGAGAGCTGCATGAACGGCTCGGCCACCGTCGCCCCCAGGCGCTCGGCCGCGGCGTGGTTGAGCACCTCGATCTGGGCGGAGACCTCGGCGGCAGAGCGGTCGCTCATCAGCCCGGCGAGGGGGAGGGGGACCTCGGCGAGGACGGCACCGTCGAGCACCGCCACCTGGCCGCCGCCGATCTCGGCCAGCCGGGCCACGGCGGTGTGCATGTCCTCGCCTGACCTGCCGACGACCACGACGTTGTGGGCGTCGTGAGCCACCGTGGAGGCGAGCGCCCCGCGCGCCAGCCCGAAGCCGGTCACGTAGCCGCGGCCGACCCGCCCCGTGGCCCGGTGGCGTTCCACCACGGCGGCGTGGGCGAGGTCGGCGTCGGGTTCGACCTCGAGCTCAGTGCGCAGCGTGGTCAGGCTGTGGCTCTGGACTCCGATGGCCCGCACGTGCGTGCCCATGGCCATCGGCAGCACGAGCGCGTCGGCGTCGGGCAGCGCGCCGATGTTGACCGTGTCGCGTAGGAGATCGGGTACCGGCGCCGCCGGGACCGCGCCGGGCACGAGCGCACCGCGGGCGGCCACGGTCCGTCCCCGCCGCCACACGCGATCCGGTTGCCATGTCGCGAGCGATGAGAAGGCCAGGATGTCGGCCTGATGCCCGGGCCCGAGACTGCCGAGCGCATCGAAGCCGTGATAGCGAGCCGGGTTGGTGCTCGCCAGCAGGATCGCCTCGATCTCCGAGATGCCGTTGGCGACGGCCAGCCGCGCGCAGTCGTTGACATGGCCGAGCCGGCGCAGCGTGTCGGGCTCGCGGTCATCGGTGCAGAACGCCGCCTGGTCGGTGCCGTGAGCAACGATGGACGGCGACAGCTCCACCAGGTTCTGGCTGGCGGACCCCTGGCGCAGGAACACCCACATTCCCTTGCGCCGCTTCTCCTCCGCTTCCTCCAGCGCGGTGCTCTCGTGATCTGACTCGACGCCGGCGGCGAGGTAGGCGTCCAGCAGCGCGCCCGACACGCCGGGGCTGTGTCCGTCCACCCGGAGCCCGCCGGCGACCGCCACCCGGGCCAGCATCTCCTCGTCGCCGCCGATCACGCCCGGGAAGTTCATGACCTCGGCCACGCCGCGGGCGCCGTGGCGGGTGATCAGCTCGGCGATGTCGCCGGCGTCGAGCGTCGCCCCGGCGGACTCGAACGGCGACGCGGGCACGCAGCTCGACGCGTACACGGCGAAGGTGAACGGCAGCGGCGTCGCGGCCTCCATCAGCGCGAGGATGCCCGGGACTCCCAGCACGTTGGCGAGCTCGTGGGGGTCGGCGGCCACGGCGGTCGTTCCGGCCGGCAGCACGGTGGCGACGAACTCGTCGATCCACAGCTTGGTGGACTCCAGGTGCATGTGCGCGTCGACGAAGCCCGGCGTGAGCGCCGCGCCGTCGACGTCGATCACCTCCACGGCCTCGCGTTCCCCCCAGCCGGCGATCACGCCGTCGGCCAGCGCCAGCGGCGTGTCCACCCATTCGCGGGTGGCGTCGGCGAACACCCAGCCGCCGGTGATCAGCGTGTCGGCGGGCTCCTCGCCACGGGCCACGGCCAGCGCGCGGGGAGTCGCCTGCGGTCGGGCCATCGGGCCACACTGTTCCACAATTTCGTACGCTGCAGCCGGTGCCCACCTCGCCCCGGCTCAGAAGCCGGCTGACGACCCTGCTGTGCGTGGTGGGGCTGCTTGCCGCCGGATTCGCCACCTGCGCCGCGGCGCCTGCGCGCGCGTACGTGTTCCGCCTCGGTGTCACCGCGACCACGCACGGCCCCTCCGTTCCCGCCAACTTCCTGGGCCTGGCGCTGGAGTTCAGCGAGATCCCCAGGCTGGCCGACCAGACCCCGCAATCGGTCAACCCGCTGTTCGCCCAGCTCCTCAAGAACCTCGACCCGGCGGGACGGCCCAGCATCCGCATCGGCGGCCAGAGCACCGATCGCGCGTGGTGGCCGGTCCGGGGCATCGCCCAGCCCCCTGGGGTCACCTACGACCTCACCTCGACCTGGAGCGCGGCCGCGCGGGCGCTGGCCCAGGCCACCGACGCGCAGTATCTGCTGGGCATCAACCTGGAGGCCAACCGGACCCGCATCAGTCAGGTCGAGGCCGGCCACCTGGTCAAGGGGATCGGCAGCCGGTACCTCGCCGCGCTGGAGATCGGCAACGAGCCCGACCTCTACACCCTCATCCCGTGGTATCGGCGCGCCGGCGGCGACCCGCTGCCCTGGTACAGCCACGACGGCACGCCCGTGTTCTCGCGGGCCCCGAGCTACGGCCCGCAGAGCTATGTGGACGAGGTCACCCGGACGCTCAAGGTCGTGCCGCGGATACCGATCGCCGGCCCCGAGACGGGCAGCCCGCCGTGGGCCGACGCCTTTGACCGGCTGGTCTCGCCGCGCTCGCGGGTGCGGATGCTGACCTCGCATGCGTACGGGCTCAACCAGTGCGTCACCGACCCCGCCTCGCCCTTGTACCCGTCGGTTCCCAATCTGGTCAGCCTGGCCGCCTCGCGCGATGAGGTGAGCCAGATCGGGCCCTACGTGTCGCTGGCCCATCGCAACGGCGCCGCCTACCGGATCGACGAGATGGGCTCGGTGAGCTGCAACGGCCGCCACGGAGTCTCCGACACGCTGGCCTCCGCGCTCTGGGTGATGGATGCCCTGTTCACGATGGCCAGCGATGGCGTCGACGGGGTCAACCTCCACACCTATTCCAACTCCGTCAATGGCCTGTTCGACTTCTCCACCGCCCGCGGCCAGCCAAGTGCAAGCGTCCATCCCCTCTATTACGGGACGCTGATGTTCGCCCAGGCCGCGCCCCCCGGGTCGCGCCTGCTGCGCGTCGTCTCGACCAGCCACGGGCCGCTGCGGGCGTGGGCGACGCTCGCCCCAGACCACCACGTCAGGGTGCTGCTCATCAACGACAGCCTGACCAGCTCAGCGCAGGCCGTGGTGCGCACGCCGGCGGCCCCGGGGCCCGCGAGCCTCGAGCGGCTGCGGGCGTCCAGCGCGTATGCCACCGCCGGCCTGACCCTGGGCGGCCAGACGTTCGGCGCGGCCACCAGCACCGGCGTTCTGCCGTCCGCGGTGGCGCAGGCGGTCACGCCACACGGCGGCACGTACTCGGTGACGCTCCCCGCCGGCAGCGCCGCCCTCCTGGCGCTGCCCGCATCGGGCGGCTGATCCCCGCACAGGACCCGCGCCCACCATGTCTCCGAACCGGCGCCACGACGTTGCCCGCACGGCCAAGCGGCATGATTGGTCCCCATGAGGATCTTCGGGGGGGTCGAGACCGGCGGCACGTGGGTGGTGTGCGCGCTGGGTACCGGCCCTGACGACATCGTCGCGCAGGAGACCTTCGCCACCGGCGAGCCGGGTCCCACGCTCGAGCGCATCGCCGGCTTCTTTGAGCGCGGCCCGCGCCCGGCCGCGATCGGGGTCGGGTCGTTCGGCCCGGTCGACCTCGACCGGCGCTCGCCCACCTGGGGTCATGTCACCAGCACTCCCAAGCCCGGCTGGGCCCACACGCCGGTGGCACCCGTCCTGCGCGACCGGCTCGGCATCCCGGTCCACTTCGACACCGACGTCACCGCCGCGGCCGTCAGCGAGCATCGCTGGGGCGCGGCCACCGGGGTCGACCACGTCTGCTACGTCACCGTCGGCACCGGGATCGGCGCGGGGATCCTCGTCGAGGGCCGTCCGCTGCACGGACTCATCCACCCCGAGGTCGGGCACCTGCGCATCCCCCACGACCGTGAGCGCGACCCGTTCGCGGGGTCGTGTCCCAGCCACGGGGACTGCTGGGAGGGCTTGGCCGCGGGCGGGGCGATCGCCGCGCGCTGGGACGCCGACCCCCGCGAGCTGCCCGATGACCACCCCGCCTGGGAACTGGAGGCCGAGTACGTCGCGGCCGGGATCTTGGCCATCGTGCTCGTGGCCTCGCCGCAACGGGTCGTCGCCGGTGGCGGTGTGATGGAGCGTCCGGGCCTGCTGCCGGCGGTCCGCGCCCGGCTCGTCGCGCTCAACGCCGGCTATCTCGAGACGCCGATGATGGGCGATGACGTCAGCGGCTATGTGGTGGCCCCGGCGCTGGGCGATCGCGCCGGCGTGCTCGGTGCGATCGCCCTCGCCCAGGCCGCCGAGGGCTGATCCGGTCACCGCCCGCTCAGGCCGCGGACAACTGCTTCGCCCCCGCGGGCGCTCGATTTCCAAGAAGTTGATCGACGGGCTTCAGATTCGTGGGAACGCGACCGATAAGTCGGGGGATGCGCCGATGCGATGCCCCGCAGCCCAACCCTTCTGAGCCCCCGAAGCGTCCCCATTCGGCGGCGTCACGACCCGTTGATCCACGGGAGGCGCTCGGCTGGGGTCAGCGTCATCACGACCACTGGTTGCAGCGATGGATCCGCTCCACCGAGGACCTCGCCCGCCTCCAGTACTCCCACCGGATGCTCGACGCCGTCATCGACGAGATCGACGGGCGCGACATCCGGATCGGGGATCAGTGGCTGACCGATTACGCCTCCTGCAACTACCTGGGCCTGGACCTCGACGAGGAGATCATCAACGCGGTCCCCGAGTACCTGGCCCGCTGGGGGACCCATCCCAGCTGGAGTCGCCTGCTGGGCAGCCCCGTCCTCTACGAGGAGATCGAGGCCAAGCTCACCGAACTGCTCGGGGCGGAGGACAGCCTCGTCCTGCCGACGATCACCCACATCCACATGTCGGTGATCCCGGTGCTGGCCGGCGGCGGCACCCTGTTCCTCGACAGCCGCGCGCACAAGACGATCTATGACGGCTGCGCGATGGCGGAGGCCCGCGGGGCGGCCGTGGAGCGCTTCCACCACAACGACCTCGACGAGCTCGAGGCACTGCTGCGCGCCAATGACTGGCGGCGCCCGGGGATGATCCTCATCGACGGCGTCAACAGCATGACCGGCAACGCGCCGGACCTGCACGCCTTCGCCGAGCTGGCCCGCGAGCACGGTGCGCTGCTCTACGTCGACGACGCACACGGCTTCGGCGTGATCGGCGAGCGCTCGGGCGCAGAGGCCTGCGACTACGGCGCGCGCGGCAACAGCATCGTCCGTCACCTCGGTGAGAGCTACGACAACATCGTGCTCGTCGGCGGGTTCTCCAAGGCCTACTCCTCGCTGCTGGCGTTCCTCGCCTGCCCCACACCGGTCAAGCAGGTGCTCAAGACCGCCGCACCGCCGTACCTGTACTCCGGTCCCTCGCCGGTGGCCTCGCTGGCCACGGTGCTCGAGGGCCTGCGCGTCAACGAGAAGCGCGGCGAACAGCTGCGCGGCAAGCTGCACCACCTCACCGGCAGGGTCCTTGACCGTCTGTCGGAGCTCGGCGTCTACACGCCCAACCAGTCCGGCTTCCCGATCGTGGAGATCCCGCTGGCCGACCCCGACAGTCTCGACGACGTCGGCGATCTGCTGTTTGACCGCGGCATCTACGTGACGATGGCCGCCTACCCCCTCGTGCCCCGCCACGAGGTGGGCTTCCGCCTCCAGCTGACGTCGGCCAACACCGACGAGCAGATCGACCATCTGTGCGACGTACTAGGCGAAGTCGCCGAGCGTTTCAAGCTTCAGGACTCCCCGGCCGAGTAATCACTCACGATGAGCACCTCGGCACCGGACAGGATGTCCCAGCGGTCGCGCCACTACTGGTGGCTGTACCTCGTCGCGGGCGCGATCCTCTGCGGCCTGTACGTCTTCCAGGCGCCGTTCAAGGGCTCGGGCCCGGTGATCAACGGCCTGGGGCTCTACGGCGTCATCGGCGTCGCCGGCGGCATCCGGGTCCACAAGCCGGCCGCTTCCACGGCCTGGTGGTTCATGGCCGGCGGTCTGCTCCTGTTCTTGATGGGTGACGTCTACACCTACAGCTACAACACGCTGTTCCACGCCGACGTCCCCTTCCCGTCGCCCGGCGACGCGATGTACATCGCCGTGTACCCGGCGCTCATGATCGGGCTGCTGCTGCTCGTGCGTCGCCGCAACCAGCGCGCTGACGGCCCCGGGCTCATCGACGCGGTGATCATGACCGTGGGCCTCAGCCTCGTCTCGTTCCTCTTCCTCATCGCCCCCTACATCCACGACGGGACGATGACCCTGATCCCCAAGCTCGTCTCGATCGCCTACCCGACGGGTGACCTCATCCTCCTGGCCGCGGCGATCCGTCTCGCTGTCGACGCCGGCAAGCGGCGCCCGAGCTTCTACCTGCTCATCGCGAGCATCGTCACCCTGCTGCTCACGGACTTCGTCTACGGGATCCTCACGCTGGACGGCACCTACACCCATCAGCTCTGGCTCGACGCCGGTTGGATCTTCTTCTACCTGCTCTGGGGCGCGGCGGCGCTTCACCCGTCGATGGTCGAGCTCTCCGACGTGGAGACCGGCCGCGAGTCGCGCCTCACGAGCCTGCGCCTCGTCCTGCTCGGAGGCGCCACGCTGATCGCGCCCGTCCTAGAGCTCACCCGGACGATCCCCAACCACGACTGGGACGCCGTCGTCCTCATCGCGGCGTCGATGATGCTGTTCACCCTGGTCA
>JBAQGP010000247.1:0-3907 GCA_049287845.1 Solirubrobacteraceae bacterium
CAACGGAGCTTGTTTGGCTGCGAGGATGTTGCGTCTCATCGATCCGCTATGGGTAGATGGCGTTCAGCCCGTTGATGTCGTCGGACTGGGGGGTATAAACCCCGCAGGTGTAGGGGTACGTGTATCAGCGCATTGCAGTCCGTGCTGTGGCCAAGACCCAGCGCGCGCCCGAACTCGTGGCCAATAACGGCCTGGAGGTGATTGCCCGATGCCCCGTAATAATCGTTGGCCCGAAGCGGTCCTGGGTCCATCTAGACGGCAGCTGTGTCGAGCGGTTGAGGCGTCGCGCCCTGGGGCGAGTGTGTCGCGCCCGTTACCCGCTGTCGTCAGTTCTCGTCCGCCGTCGCCACGCGGCATCAGACGCGTCGTCCTTCGCCCGGTCGAAGCGCGTCCAATCGCCGGCAAGCTCGTCGCGCCGAAGCGCGGCCAGTCCGCCGAGGTAGCCCTGAAACCAGTTGAGGAGTTGTTGCTGAGAGGCCCCGGGTCGGCGGGAGGGCTGCTGGTCTGGGCAGTCCGCGTATTTCCAGCGCGTAGAGCAGGTCAACTGCGCCGCCGGAGGGCCACGTGATCGAGGGTAGATCAACCCGTACGTTCACCTCACTCATCGCCAAGTGGACTCCAAGCAGGACGGCGCACCGATCAGAGCGGTATTCCAACCTAAAACGCGCCCGCTCGAGCTGGGCGCACGTCTCAACGTAGCCATCGTCCAAAAGCCATCTAAGTTCAGCCCGGGCCTGGTCGAACATCGCTTGCGCGGTCGGATTCGGCTGACTTACAGTGGCCACCAGCCCAGCATAAGTCGGCGGCGAGCTCCTGACTCCAGCTAGTGCCCCGGGGGTCGTGTCTTCGTCTTCTAATACCCCGGGCAACCCCGTGGCCGCCGTCTCACGTACCAACCCTAGGTACGACTACCGCTTGTCGTGAGGATCTCGGCGCGCCGGCCGCTGGCGAGCGTCAGTCCGATCGACGTCGCGCGGCGGTCAGCGCCCTGCGTGCCCACCCAAATGTGCGCGCCGCGCCGATAAGCGACGCGAGGACGAGGACGAGGCCGAAGCGATCATGTGACGCGGCGAGGACGACACCAGCAATGACACCAACTGCCGGGACTAGGACCAACCACCCGAGCATGCGCTGCGGGCTCCGGGCGATCCACCTGCACGGCCCATTTGTCGGCCAGAACCGCGGCACGTAGTCTGGCCGATGAGAGACCTCGAGCGCGGGATCGCGTCGTGCTCTGCTGCGGCTTCGGACGCTCACGGCGATAACCGTCAGCGCGACGACCAACAAGACAGCATTCAAGATGATTGCGCCCACGTCGTCTATGTCCCCCGCATCGACTCGTGCGAATCTGAGAGGGTCAGACGTCCGCCCCAGCGGAACGCGCCACATTGAGTCTGCTCCAAGGACGGCCATGTCGGGGCCGGCACGTGCCGGCGATGATCGCGGCGCGAAGGGCGTCTGGCGGCGCCGAAGCCGTCCTCGCAGCCAGTCGTCGAGCCAGGCCCGGCGATCGACCCGCGGACGCTCTGAGGGTCTCCGCAAGGGAACGGCTATCGGACACGGGCCAGGCGCTTCTGCTTCTCGCTCGAGGCGGCAGCGGAGCTCGTCAGTCGCGTCAACTAATGGCAGCCCACAGGGCTACACCACCTGACCCCAGGGCCGCGACACATCCCGCGGCAAGGGGAGCGGTTGACGCCACATGAGCCGCCACCAGGACCAACGTTGCGGCCGTGAGAGCTACCGATGCGGAGGTCGTCTTTAGGAGCACCGATCGTCTCCGCGCAGGAAGTCGTGATGGCAGAGAGGGCGCCGGGAGCGTGAGCACAGCGATTGCATATCCGAGGCCGGCGAGGCTTATGACCACGCCGCCGGCCGCGGCACTTCCCGCTGCGGCAGCTACTACCGCCGCTGCGCAGACGAGAAATGCGGCGGTCACCACTAAGACCCATCGCTGGCGGTCGTCGTCGTACGCAAAGTGGTGGCTCGGGTCGGCCATCGCTTTCCGTGTTCCTACCCGGGTCGGCCCGTGATCCACGCCTCCCTGGCGAGCGTTGCTTGACCTGGGCCGGCAGGTCCGTGCAGGGCTCCCGTCGTTCAGCTACATTGGCGGCGCGATGTCGGTGCGCTCGATGCTTTCGTTCCTCAGGGAGAATCTTCGGGCCGCCAAACGCGGAGCTCGTCATCCGTCGCGGGAGGATGACGACTTCCTGAAGGTGCTCGTGCGCGCGATGGGTCTGCCGCCTGCGCGGAAGCCCCGGGATCGCGACGACTCAAGCTGACGTCGGGTGGACCCAGACGCGGTTACGCCCGCTTTCGCATCGGGCTACAACGAGCAGCTCTCGCTGGGCGGCCGACCGAGTCTCACGAGGGATCGCCCTACGAACGGTGGGCGGGTCGCCGGTAGCATCACATGCACCAAGCCGTTACGGTCGCGTAGATGATCTGGGAGACGATCAAAGCGATCTTCATCGATCGTTGGCTCGACCTCCGAAAGCTGCTCTACAGGCAACGACGACGCGACTCGGACCCTGACAACAGCTAAAGCAGACGTCCGTTGATCGATACACCCGCGAACGCTATGCAGGTGTCCGCAAGCGGAACGTTCCACGAACAATTTTCTAGAGGTGCGATCGGCGGCCGGGTGGTTCCGAGTCACGCTTCGAGTTCGGGCGTAAGCTCGACCCCTAACGCACGTCGATTAGCTCGGGCTCTGTGACCTCAGTTCCGCCCTGCTCGCGCGCACGGATGGTCCCCGAAGTTGTGCAGGTGTTCTGGGCCTGAGCAGAATGGCGGGTATCGCGCGACGACGGCGCACGCGCTGGCGTATGGGCGCGCGAGCCAGCCCAAACCGGCCAAGCTCGCGGTCAACCAGCGGCTGCGCCGCCTGGTGGAGGAAGATCTCTGCAGGCGCTATTCGCCCGAGCAGATCGTCGGCCGGCTGCGCCGCCAATTTCCTGACGATCCGGAGATGCGGGTGTCGCCCGAGACGATATACCAATCGCTGTATCTGCAGTCCCGCGGCGCTTGCGGCGCGATCTGACCAAGTGCCTACGCACCGGCCGGGCGCTCCGCCGACCGTGCCGCTCTCGATCAGGCCGATGAGCAGCCCGACGAGCCCGACGAGCCACGGGGCTCGGTTTACGCCCGCGAGAAAGGCCACCCACGAACGCGGAAAACACGGACGTGTCGCCCATCGACGGTGCGCATTTGATCACTCACTTCGGGTCAAATACGCAACATCGCGCATAAAATGCGCGCGAAATGATTGACTTCCGTCCGCGCCGGTGGTTAGGTAGTTGCGTCGCCGATCGCGCCGCAGGGTCAGCCGATCAGATGTGACACGGGTCAATCACTAGACGCATTGAGGGTGAGGTCATGTCGCGCTTCCGCACACTTTGCTGTTTCCTGTTCCTGACGATCGGCATGTCCGGGGCAGGAGTGTTCGCCTCGACCGCGGACGCGCTGATGCCCAACCCATCTCATATCGAGCGACGACCCGTGCTCGGGTGGAGCAGCTGGAGCGCGCTTCGATTCGGCGCGAACGCGGCGACTGATAAGGCCGAGGCGAGAGCGCTCGTCCGCAGTGGTCTCAAGGCCGAGGGCTTTGACTACATCAACGAGGACGACGGGTGGTACCAGTGCCCGAAGGTGTCCTACACCGGCGCCCATCGCAACTACGGGCCGACCGTCGACCGGTGGGGACGGTGGGTCACCAGTCAGAAGAACACTGCCAACACCGGCGCCTTCCCCAACCATGGGGCGGTCAACGGGATCAAGGCGGTGGCCGACTACGTGCACAGCCGTGGGTTGAAGTTCGGCATCTACCTCACGCCCGGCATCTCCGGCAACGCCCTGTCTGAGAACACCCCGGTGGAGGCCAACGCCCATGGGCACCTGCTCGGTAAGA
>JBAQGP010000248.1:0-9560 GCA_049287845.1 Solirubrobacteraceae bacterium
GTCCGTTCACGGCGCTGGGCGTGGAGGCGGCCATCCGGGCCACCTGCCAGCGCGCCTTCGGCGACAGCTCGTTGGGTGACCGCAGCGTCTGCGTGCTCGGCCTCGGCCATGTCGGCTCGCGGGTGGCCAAGCGCTGCGCCCGGGCGGGCGCGCGACTGATCGTCGCCGATGTCGACCCGGGCAAGCAGGCGCTGGCGCGGCAGCTTGGCGCCAGCTGGTCGACCCCCGCGGAGGCGTCGCGAGCCGAGGTCGACGTGCTCGTGCCCTGCGCGCTGGGCGGGCTGTTCGACGACGCAGTGGTGCCGCGGCTGCGTTGCCACACGATCGCCGGAGCGGCCAACAACCAGCTCGCCGACGATCGCATCGCCGGGCTCCTGCAGGAGCAGGGCATCCTGTGGGCGCCGGATTTCATCGCCAACGCCGGCGGGATCATCAACATCGCCGAGGAGGCCGGGGGCTACGACCCCGCCGCCGCGCGCCGGCGCGTCCGGGGCATCGGCGCGACGATCAGGATGATCTTCGACCGCTCTGACGAGACCGGGGAGACGCCCCTGGCGGCAGCGATGGAGCTTGCTCGCCAGCGGCTGGACGGCGCGGCCACGCGGCGCTCGCCTCGCGGCGTGTCACGCCGGCGTAGCTCAGCGCGGCTCTGACGCCCGGCGTGACTCGGGCCCCGGCCGCTCCACTCCGGGCGGGAGCCGGCCCTCGGCCTGCAGCTTGTCCAGGTGGGCGGCAAGGGTCACCGTCGCCGCCGGCCGCAGGGCCTCCGGAACGTCGTCCCACGCCGCATCCAGCATCTCGCCCACCGTGCGCGCCCCTGCTCTGAGGGCATCGACCAGCCGCCGCTCGCGCTCCAGCCGGTGCGCGACGTACTCGTCGAGCTTGGCCGCCGGATCGTTGACGGGCGGCCCATGTCCGGGGAGGAGCACCGAGAGGTCGCGGCGACGCAGCTCGCCCAGAGCCTCCAGGTACCTGCTCAGGGCCCCGGGGTCAGGCGCGATGAACACGCTGCCCTGACCGAGCACGGCATCGCCGGTGAGAGCGGCGCTCCCCACGATGAACGCCAGGTGGTCCGGGGCGTGTCCGGGCGTGCTCACCACTTCGAGCGGCCCGAACTGGCTGCCGTCGCGCAGTAGCCGGTCGGCCTCGCCCCGCGCCGCCGCCAGAGGCGCCTGCGGGAACCGCTGACGGACCGCGGCCACCCCGCCGGCGTGGTCGCCGTGATCGTGGGTGAGGGCCACGCCGCCGAGGCCGCCCCGCCGCTCCACCTCGGCGATGACGGCGGCGGCATGCTCCGGCAGGTCGGGGCCGGGGTCGACCAGCCATGCCAGATCGGAGCCCACGATCCAGGTGTTGGTGCCAGAGAGCGTGAACGGGCCCGGGTTGTCCGCGCGCAACCCCACGATGTCATGCCCGGGAAGGTCCAACCGTGTCACTGCTTGAATTGTCGAGCATGACGGCGGGTGCCGACGAGCCTCCGGCTCTTGGGGATGATCCCGAGCGACCCGTCGTTCCCGAGGTCGCCGCGCCCGGTCCGGAGGAGACAGCGCAGATCCTCGAGGGCGCAGAGCGCGGGCGCGACGACGAGGATCCCGGCCGCAGCCTGTGGCGAGGCCTCATCTCCCTGGCCATCCTGCTGGCGCTGGTGGTCTCGCTGCTGCTGGCAGTGCCCGGCCTGCACGGCGTTGCCGACGAGGTGGCCGACATGCGCGTCGGCTGGGTGGCCGTGGCCGTGGCGCTGGAGATCCTGTCCTGCGTCGGATATGTGATCGCGTTCCTACAGGTCTTCGATCGCGCGCCGCTGCGCTTCGGCGCGCGCGTGGCCCTCAGCGAGCTGGCGTTCGGCGCCGCCGTGTCGCTCGGCGGTGCCGGGAGCATCGCGGTGGGCGCGTGGCTTCTCGTCGAGCGGGGCGGCAACCCGGCTCGTATCGCCGAGCGCTCGGCGGTGCTCTTCCTGCTGACCAGCGCCATCAACGTCTTCACGCTCGTACTGGCGGGATTTGGACTGTGGATCGGGGTGCTGCCCGGCCCGCGAAACCCGTTGCTCAGCCTCGTGCCGGCGCTGGTCGGGACCGCCGTGCTCGTGCTGTTTCTCGCGCTGCCGGCGATCACTGACCGATTCGCAGCCAGGCGCGGGCCCGGGCGCATGCGCACGCTGCTCACGGAATTCGCGGTGAGCATCCGCGCCACCCGCCGGCTGCTGAGCACACCGGACTGGCGGATCATCGGCGCGATCGCGTTCCTGTGGTGCGACATCGCGGTCCTGGCGGCCTGCTTCGCCGCCGCCGGGCCGGTCCCGCCTCTGGCGACGATCGTGCTCGCATACCAGATCGGCTACCTGTCCAATCTCATCCCGATCCCCGGCAACATCGGGGTGCTGGACGGCAGCCTGGTGGGGATGTTCGTCCTCTACGGCGCGTCGGCCACGATCGCCACGGCGGCCACCATCGTCTACCACGCCATCGCGTTGTGGATCCCCGCGATGTGGGGGACCATCGCGTTCATCATCCTGCGCCGGACCCGTCATGAGCCGATCACTTTGCGTCCCCCGCGTGAGATCCGCCGCCAGCGTCGGCTGGAGCGCCGCCAACAGGCCGCCGACCAATAGGAGCGCCACACTGGCCTTTCCGTCCGCTCCCGTTGACCGGGAAGCGCGGCGACCGTATCCTTGCCGCGGCTCCGGGAAATGCGGCGCGCCCATGCGCCGGCCCGGCCGGCCGGCCCTTACCACGGACGCGTAATGAATGCTGGCTTCCGACGATCAGACGCAGTCGTTTGACAGTGCCCCGACCGCGGTGGGTGGGCCGGTGGCTACGGCAAGGCAGCCGTCGTCTCATCCACCGGTGGCGCTCCCGCCCGAGGCCGTCCCCCACCTCCAGCAGCTCCGTGCCGCCCTTGGCCGTTACCGCACCAGCGCCGCGCCGATCGAGCTCTCGGCGGCGTTTCCCGCCGCGGGCGCCGTGATCGCGACGATGGTGACGTCCGTCGACGGCCGGCCCGAGCTCGAGCAGTTGCGCCGCCTCGCCGACACGGTGCCCGAGTTCGGCGAGCTCTTGACCGCCGCGGCCGCTGAGGCCGAACGAGTCGTCTGCACGGGCACCGTCGGAGTATGGAGTGCCCTGGGCCTGCGCTCGACCGCGCCGTCCTGGACGCCGCCCGAGCGCGACGCCGCACGGATGGTGTTCGCCTGCGCCTGCGCGCCGGCGATGCGCATGGACCCAGTCCGTTTCCAGGCGGGCCTGCGCGCCGTCGCCGCGCCCCGGTTTGCCGAGCTGCTGTGCCGCGAGCTTGCCGAGAGCGAGGAGGCATGGACCCGCGCCCTCGGCGACCGCTACGAGTCGGTCCGCCACCGCTGCGCGCGACGCACCACCTGGCGCAGCCTCGGCCTGTCCGACCTGCTGCGGGGCGATGAGACCTCACGCAAGGCGGTCATGCGCCGCCTCGAGCGCTGGATGGCGGACGGGGGTCTGCTCCCGACCCTTGCGGGTGAGCTGGAGGCGGCGATCGTCCACGCCCGCACGCCGGCCCGCTTCGCCTGACGGATCCGCGGGCGGCCGAACCGGACGAACGAACGTCAGATGACGCCGGTGAGCACGAGTGCGCCGATGACCACGAGCACGACCGCGGTCACGGCGTTGCCCCAGCGGTCCAGCCACTCGCCTTTGACCTGATATCCACCCTTGGCGGCCCCCAGGGTGAGCCCCACGATCGTCCCGATGGTGACCGCGGCGAAGATGACGACCGAGCCGATGGCGGTGGCCACTCCGGCGGTCGTCGCCGCCAGGAACACGGGCAGGATGGTGAGGTCCGGAGACGCGGCGGCGCCGAACGGGATCATGACCGCCGCGAGCCCGGAGATCCCATGACCCGCAGCGGGATCCGCATGGCGGTGACCGCCTCGGCCCGCACGGGCCGGGCGTTCGTGGCCGTGGTGGGGTTCGTGAACGTCGCCGTGGTCGTGGTCGTGGTCATGGTCGTGGTCGTGGTGGTCGTGGTCGTGGTCGTGGTGGTCGTGGTCGTGGCTGTGCCCGCGACCCGTGGCCTGCAGCGCGCCGAAGCCGATGCCGGTCGCGATCAGCACGCATCCGATGATGGTGCCCTGGGCGCTGGAGACCGCCGAACGGAACTGGAGTCCGATCGCGATGATCACTGCTCCCAGCACGATCGAGAGCAGCACGTGCGCCACCCCGGCCAGGCCCGAGAGGCGCGCGATCTTGGACAGCGGATAGCGGCGCGCCCGGCCCAGGACGGCGAGCGGAACCCAGTGATCGGGCAGCACGGCGTGCCCGAACCCAACTCCGGCGGCTGCGGCGAACAGTGCGGGCGTGGTGTCGCTCATACCCGCAGCGCTTCAGCCGCCGGACTGGCGGCCAGGCCGAGACGGAGATGCTCGGTGTGGGAGACCGCCTCCTCCAGCAGCGCGCGGATGTGCTCGTCGTGCAGCGCGTAGATGACCTGACGGCCGTCGCGCTCGCCCACGACGAGGCCGAGATGGCGCAGCACCCGCAGCTGCTGGGAGACCGCCGACTGCTCCATGACGACGTGGCGCGCCAGCTCGCCCACGGAGCACGGCCCGGCGGCCAGCCGGCTGAGAATCCGGACTCGACTCGGCGTGGCCAGCGCATGCATCGTCTCGGCCACCGAGCGTGCGGTTTCGGCCGTGAGGATCGTCAGGTCGGGTTCGAGGCCATGTCCCATGCACACATTATTGCATGAACAGCCATGCATATATCTGAGCGCACTGAAACCTCGACCTCGGGCGGTGGTTTGGTGTAGAACGCGGCGTGAGCACGGCGCACCGCTGCGCGACGCGAATCCGGAGGTAGAGAGAGATGGCAGGCGAAGCGATCCGTACGACGCACGCGGGCAGTCTTCCGCGCCCCGACGATGTCGTCGAGATGATCTGGGGACAGGTGGAGGGCAAACAGGTGGACCCACAGGCACTCGAGCAGCGGATCGATGCCGCCGTGGCCGACGTCGTGAGCAAGCAGCACGCGGTCGGACTGGACGTCATCAGCGACGGCGAGATGAGCAAGACCGGGTTCAGCACCTATGTCAATGAGCGCTTCTCGGGCTTCGACGGCCGCTCGGAGTTCCAGGCCGACGACGTGGCGGACTTTCCCGACCTGGCCATGCGCCTCTTCAACACGCCCTCGATGGCCCACATCGTCTTCTCCAATTGCGTGGGCCCGGTGGAGCTCTCCGACAAGGACGCCGTGCATCAGGACATCGCGCGGCTCAAGCAGGCGATCGGCGACGCCGATCCCAAGTCCGCGTTCATGGGGACCATCAGTCCCGGCCAGATCGCCTTCAACTACCCCGACCAGCACTACGGCTCGCACGAGACCTACCTGGGCGCCCTGGCCGACGCGCTCTCCTATGAGTACAAGGCGATCGCCGACGCCGGGTTCATGCTCCAGATCGACTCGCCGGACATGGCCATGGCGGCGCACTGTCGCTCGGTGGGGAGCAGCGTCGGCGACTGGCACACCCACCTGCCGCTGGCCGTCGAGGCGCTCAACGCCGCGCTGGACGGGATCCCCCGCGAGCAGGTCCGCCTCCATGTGTGCTGGGGCAACTACGCCGGGCCGCACCATAAGGACGTCCCGCTCGCCGAGATCATCGGCGACGTCCTCAACGTCAACGCCGGCACGATCTACGTCGAGGGCGGCAACCCCCGGCACGAGCACGAGTGGCGGGTCTTCCAGGACACCCAGTTGCCCGAGGACACCTCGGTGATCCTCGGCGTGGTGGACGTGAAGTCCAACCACGTCGAGCACCCGCTCGTCATCGCCGATCGCCTGATCCGGTTGGGCAGGATCATCGGCAAGGACCGGCTGCTGGCCGGCACCGACTGCGGGTTTGACACGTTCATCCGCTTCTCGCTGGTCGACCCCGGCGTGGCCTGGCTCAAGCTGGAGTCGCTGGTCGAGGGTGCGCAGATCGCCTCGGCCGAGCTGTAGCGCCCGCTCCGGGGCGCTCCGGGGCGCTCCGGGGCGCTCCGGGGCGCTCCGGGGGCCGGCCCGGTGCTCCTGGAACGCTCCGCGCTGCTGCGGGAACACTCCGGCCACTACCGTTGGGCGGGATGGACGTCACCCACCGTGATCGTGTCGAGGCGCTCCTGGCCGATGCCGCGGCCGAGCACGCGAGCCTGATGTCGCAGCTGCCGCCCGAGATCGCGGCCTCACTGCCCGTCGACGCCCAGGGTCTCACCCAGGCGATCGATCATTTGGCGACCGCGGCCGGCCTCTCGGCCAGCGAGCGCCGCGCGCTCATCATCCCTCACGCGGTGAACCCGGCGGTACTGCACGCCCGAGTGTTCGGCGCCGCCCCCCTGGCCCGGGAGACCGTGATCGGCTCATTCGTGGAGGGAGCCCGCGTGCGCGCCGATGCGCTGACCGCGCTGGCCGACGCGGTGGGCGGAGAGCCGCTGGGCGAGACCGTCCGGCAGGTGCTGGTCGCCGATCCGCCGCCGCTCTCCGCCGATGAGCCCGACGTCGTCGACGCTCTGCGCGCCACCTACGCCGCGCACGAGCGCGCTGCGATGCTCATCGCCGCCCGGCTCGACGCCGAGTAAATCCCGCCGGGCCGGCCCGCGGCGCACACGTTTGTCACATTCGCGTCAATCCCGGGCCCGGCCGCCCGTTGATCCGATGGGACCGGCCGGTTCTTCGAAAGGATTCGACGAGACGTGCCAGCAGAGATCACATTGGACGGATTGCGCTCCGGCCTTGAACCGGAGATCGCGGCAGCGGCGAGGCGCCCGTCCGGCACGCGGGCCGGCGATCGCGGGCAACGCCTGTCCGCGCGGCGCCGGCGGGGAGACGCGCACCGGATCGTCGCCTCGATCCTGGCGGTGCTGGCCCTTATGGGTTGCGGGATGGCCATTCTCATGCTCGCCATCGAGCCGGCTGCGAGCCGGATGCAGGGCGACATCGCCTCCCTCCGCACCCGACTGGGTGCCACCGCGAGCCAGCTCAGCGCCTTGCAGACGACGACGATGCACGCCGCCCGGCAGGAATCGCGCCTCACTCAGAGCATCGGGCTGCTGAGCCGGCACATGAACGGGCTGCAGCGCACCATCCACGGGCTTCAGGGCCGTTCGACCGCGGCCGGCGACGTCACCGACGGCCTGCGCGCGTGTATTGCCGCGCTTCAGCAGGAGCTCGGCGGTCTCACTCTCCGCACGCGGTCCGTCCACGGTCACGTGACCACCGTCGGCCTGAGCGACACCGGGGGCGCCGCCGGGGCCTGCGGGGCCGTGGTCAACGGCGGATAGCTGCCCCACGCACGCCGATCATCGACTCAAGGCCGTGCTGCACGCGGAGGACCGGTAGGGGGCCGGCCGCGCCGAAGGCGGGTGCGCGAGGGGAACGCGCACCGCGACACGGTGCAGTGAAATCGGGGCGATGTATTCAAATCTCCCGCAGCTATAAGCATCTCCCCGAGTTCATACGGTTTTTCATACGGCCGTACCGAGGCGGCACCGCATACACACTTGTCAAATACCGCTCGTTCACCGCTGCCTCACCCACCGACCAACAGCGCCCGAGGGCGCCGTCGCGGGTCGTACACGCCGGCTACTCCTGCATGGAGCATCCGCTGCCGGGGTAGCGTGGCCCCGTGAAGCTCCCCAGATGGCTCACGGCGAGAGAAAGGTCCACGGTGGCCGGGAGGCGCATGGGGCCCGGGGACGTGGACGATCGGAGGCCACTTGGGGCCAGGCTCTGACCCTTCAGAGCCGGTGCCTGACTACATCGAAGAGGCCGTGGAGCCATCCGACGCCGACTGGGCGCACGAGGTCGCCGAGTACCGCGCGAAGAACGAGTAATGGAGGCGCCGCGCCCTCGTGCGGACACGCCCGCGGCGCTCCGGTTGCCACCGGCACGAGCCGGCTCAGGACGACGGGGCACTCGGCCGCAAGGAGTTCGGAGCAGCCCCTGCACAGCTCGCCTTCACGCCGGCGGCGGCCGCGACCGCCATCCGGCGGTGGAGTGCTGAGAGTAGGAGTTGCTCATCCAGACGAGCGTGGCGGAACGCGGAGGCGGCCTTCAGCGCCTGTGCCTCGCCGGTCAGAGCGGCCGCCAGGCTCACCGTCGCCGAGCCGTGCGCCGTCTCCCTGACCTGCACGGACTCATGGGCGACATCGCGCGCGGCGGTTCCGAGGGCTGCCACCACAGGAGGCCCGGCCATGATGCTGAAGCCCTTGTTCGCAAACTGGTCGATGACGTTCTGATCCTCGCCAGTCTCGTCATGACGGCAGATTGAGGCGACCTTCCTCGCAGCGCTCGCCGCTAGCCGCCTGTGAGGGTCTGCCGAGGACTGTGAGGTCACTGTGCTCGACGACGGCGCCGGCCCCTGCGAGGTGGGCGTACTCGACACGGACGCGGCCGAGCGTCGAGTGCTCGACGTGCTCGACCCGGACGACTTCCCACCGCAAGCCGCCCCCAGGAGTGGGGCGCAGAGCAGCAGCGGCAATACCAACGCTTTCCGGGTGGCGAGATGCGCCATCGCACCGGAACTCTGCCCTATCGAACCGTCGACAAATCACGTCGACCACTGAGTGCTGTCTGCGTGCAGACATTCCTGCAGGATCCCCCGTCGCCGGCCACTCCCGGCGCGAACCCGCGGCTCCGAGACGCACCTTCCTACGGATTCCTACGGCGCCGACGCCTCATTCCTACGCCCGACCTACGGATGACCTTCCCGCACCGCCCCGCACGACCATGCACCTCCCCCGCCCATCCGCAGTGCTTGCGGGGTGGTGCGAGGGGGTGCGGAGAACTACAACCAATCGGGGCGCCCGGATTTGAACCGGGGACCTCACCGACCCGAACGGTGCGCGCTACCAGGCTGCGCCACGCCCCGAAGACCTCTCCAGTATCCCACAGGCCCGGTTTGCGGGCGGACGCGGTCCGCCGGCAACGAGCCCAGGGGCTGAGCCTAGTGGCCGATGCCGTTGACGATGCCGGAGAGCCCGGAGGTCGCCGGCGCCGCCGGGTTTGATCCCGATGAGGTCGACGATCCCGACGAGCTCGGGGGCGCCGTGCTGGACCCGCCGAGCAGACCGGAGGCCACCTTCTGCACGGCCCCGGTTGCCGCGCCGGTCGCGCCACCGATGGCCGTGGAGCCCGCAGTGGTCGCCCCGCTGCCCACACTGCTGATGACCTTGCCGACGGAGGAGACGGTCTTGCCGGGATCGACGGCGCCGTTGGTCGCGGTGCTCACGGCGCTGCCGGCGCCGCTGGCCACGGTGCCGGCGGTCTGGGTGACGTTGTGGACCGTCTTGGTCACGGTGCCGGTCACGTTGTGGACGGTCTTGTTGACGCCGTTGGTCACCCGCTTGGTGACGCCGTCAACGGCCTTTCCGGCGCCGGCGCCGGCCTTGGCGACCCCGTCGACCGTCGTCTTGACGCCGTTGACCACCTTGGTGGACGTGCCCGCTGCGGACGAACTCGATCCCGCCGTCCCCTGCTTGGGGCCCGACGAGGACGACCCGGGACCTCCGCCCGAGGTCCCCGTGCCCGGGGCACCGGGCGCGGAGCCGCGCTGACGATGGC
>JBAQGP010000249.1:0-3094 GCA_049287845.1 Solirubrobacteraceae bacterium
GCTCTGCACCAAGCCGGGGATCGTCCTGTTCCCGGCCGGTGCGCCCGGCGAGGCGTTCTGCGAGCTGGTGGGCGAGCGCCTCGGCGCCGCCGCGCCGCAGGTGCTGCTGACCAAGGACATCGCCGACGGCTTCGCCGCGGGACTCGCACAGGTCGACGCGGCGCCGGGCGTGACCCGCCTCTCCCGAGCCGCCGACGGCAGCCACGACGGCGGGGCGATCTACGCCGGCGCCCCGCCCACCGCCTACCGCGCCGAGGCCACCGCGCTGAGCGCCGACGCGCTGCGCGAGGAGCACTTCGGGCCGGCCGTCATCCTCGTGGCCTGCTCAGACCAGGCGGAGCTGATCGACGCCCTGAGCTCGCTCGGCGGCCAGCTCGCCATCTCCATTCACAGCGAACCTGCCGACGCCGAATGGGTGCAGGCGGTTCTGCCCCAGTGCGTCGCCCAGGCGGGCCGGATCGTCTTTGACGGCTTCTCCACGGGCGTGTCGGTGTGCTGGGCGATGATGCACGGCGGCCCGTATCCGGCGAGCTCCAACGCCGCCGCGACATCGGTGGGGATGACCGCGATCGAGCGCTTCCTGCGGCCGGTCGCGTTCCAGAACGCTCCTGCAGCGCTGCTGCCGCCCGCGCTCGCCGATGACAACCCCCTCGGAGTCCCGCGGCGGGTCGACGGCCGGCTCAGCTGAGAATCAGGTCGGCGCCCTTCTCGGCCACCATGATCGTCGGCGCGTTCGTGTTCCCGCCCGGGATCACCGGCATGATCGACGCGTCGACGACGCGGAGCCCCTCCAGGCCGTGGACGCGCAGCCTGCTGTCGACCACCGCGTCCTGCGCCGTGTCGCTCATCCGGCAGGTCCCCACCGGGTGGTAGATGAGCATCAGCCGCCGGCGGATGTCGGCCTCCAGGTCGGCGTCGTCGCTGGCGTCCGTCCCGGGCTTGATCTCCTTGGTGATGATCTGCGCGGCGTCGGGCTGGCGGGCGATCTCCCGCGCCAGCTTGACCCCGGCGACGAGCGAGGCCAGATCCTCGGGCTCTGACAGCGTGTTGGTGAGGATCCGCGGCTTGTCGGTCGGGTCCGAGGAGCGCAGCCACACGCGGCCGCGGGCCTTGGGCGAGACCAGCACCGGGGCGATCACCATCGCGTGCCCGTCGTAGGTCTCGGCGCCGTGATCCTCGTAGTAGGCGGGGCCCATGTGGAACTGGATGTCGGCGGCGGGCAGCCCGCCCCGCGTGCGATGGAAGGCCACGACCTCGGCCACGGTGGACGTGAGCGGCCCTGAGCGCCGCAACAGCCACTCGGCGAGAAACCGCGGTTGCTCGGCTACGAACAGCGTGTCGGTGTCCGAGACCTCCCAGATGACGGTGACGAACGGATGGTCCTGGAGGTTGGCCCCGACGCCGGGCAGCGCGTGGCGGACCTGCACCCCGGCGGCCCCCAGTGCCACCGGGTCTCCGATCCCCGAGAGCTGGAGCAGCTGCGGGGAACCGATCGCGCCGGCACAGAGCACGACCTCACGTCCGGCCCTCAGCACCTCGCTCCGGCGCCGCCCGGTGCGGGCCCGCACGCCCGTGGCGCGGCCGCCCTCGATCTCCACGCCCAGCACGGTGGCGCGCGTGCGCACCTCCAGGTTGGGCCGATCCAGCGCGGGGCGCAGGAACGCGTCGGCGGTCGACAGCCGTCGGCCGAGCGACTGGGTGACCTGGAACATCGATACGCCGTCCTGCTCGGGGCCGTTGTAGTCGGCGATGAACGGGATCCCCGCCGCCTCGCTGGCGGCGATGAGGCGGCGATCCAGCGGGCGGGGCGAGCGCTGCTCAGACACCCGCAGCGGGCCACCGACGCCGTGCCACTCCGAGGCGCCGCGAGCGTTGTCCTCGGAGCGCATGAAGTACGGAAGGACGTCGCGGTAGCCCCAGCCCGGGGCTCCCTGGGCCTCCCACGCGTCGTAGTCCAGAGGCCGGCCCCGGACGTAGAGCATGGCGTTCATCGAGCTCGAGCCGCCCAGCCCCTTGCCTCGCGGGATGTACAGGGATCGCCCGTCGACGTGGGGCTCGGGTTCGGTGGCGAAGTCCCAGTCGAGCTTGGTGTGGAACTGCTTGGCGAACGCGGCCGGGATCTTGATGTTCGGCGAGCGGTCCTTGGTGCCGGCCTCCAGCAGCAGGACGCGAACAGACGGGTCGGCCGACAGCCGGTTGGCGAGAACGCAGCCCGCGGACCCGGCGCCGACGATGATGTAGTCAAAGCTCTGCATGCGCGGGGCCCCCCGGAGGCGCTGGTCGGCAGTCTGACGAGCGCGGAACCAAAACGCCAGGCCGGCCGTTATTACTGAGAAGATCCGCGACGTGGCTTGATACCGTCAAGGTGTGTGCTCGCTGGTGTGATTGGGGGGGTGTGCTGGTGCCGTACGTTCGCTGCGCAAGCTGTGGGGTCCTGAGCTACACATCCCCTGGCGCGACGTCGGGGGCATGTCCGGAGTGCGGGGTCCCGGCCGCGCGGACCGGCGAAGCGCCCGCCCCCGACGCCTCCGAACGCCGGCTCGACGCGCTGATGCGCCTCACCCGCGACCTGCTCGACTCCGATGTGGCGGTCCTCAGCGAGATCGGTCACGGGCGCGAGACCGCCCGGCGAGCCGCCGGCGAATGGCCCGGGGTCAGCTCCTTCGAGGGCGCCTGGTCGCCGCTGCAGGACACCGTCTGCCAGCGGATGCTCACGGGCCGGATCGGCAACTACATCTGCGACGCCCAGGGCGATGGTCGCGTCAACGACCTGCCCATGGTGCGCCAACTGGGCATCGGCGCCTACCTCGGCGTCCCGATCCGCCTCGATGACGTGCGCCTCTATGTGCTCTGCTGCCTGGATCGCGAGTCGCGTCCGAGTCTCGGCGAGCGCGAGGTCCGTCTGCTCTCCGGACTGGCCGAGTCCGTGCGCGTCGAGCTCCACTGCCTGAACTGACGCAGGATCGACAGGCCGGGTAGCGCGTCGCGCCGGCGGGTACTGCTTGACTGATGTTCGTGATCGTCGGACCCAAGCACGTCGGCACAGCTCCTCGCCGGGACCGTGTGGCGCTCGCCGCGCTGGTCGCCGCCGTGG
>JBAQGP010000250.1:0-1705 GCA_049287845.1 Solirubrobacteraceae bacterium
CGATGACATCTGAGGCGATCACACCCTCGGTGCCGATCGTCTGCGCGGCCAGCCGGCCGGCGCGCGCGTGCACGAACACCGCGGCGCAGGCCGCGTGGAACGGGTCCATCCCCTTGCTCAGATACGCGGCTATGACCCCGGAGAGCACGTCACCGGTGCCCGCGGTAGACAGGGCGGGGGCGCCTCCGGGGCTGACCGCGGCACGGCCGTCGGGCGTCGCGACGATCGTGTCGTCGCCCTTGAGCACGACCACCGCGTCCGCACGGGCGGCCGCCTCGCGCACCGAGCGCAGGCGGTGCGCCGCGATCTCGCCACTGTCGGATTCCAGCAGCCGTGCCAGTTCGCCGGCGTGAGGGGTGAGCACGGTGACCCCGGGTCGCTCGGCCAGCGCCTCCAATCGGCCTTCGTGGGCGTTGAGACCGTCGGCGTCGAGCACCAGGGGGATGGCGATGGCGCCAGCGAGCTTACGCGTGAGCTTGAACGTGCCCGGCTTGCGGCCCAGGCCGGGCCCGAGCACCATCGCGCCGGCGCGCCCGGTGCGCTCCAGGACGACCTCGAGGGCGGGCTGGGTCAGCGTGCCGTCCTTGTCCGGCAGCGGCACCGACATGACTTCGAGCAGCCGCTGCTCGAACACCAGGTTCAGCGACCCGGGGACCAGCGCGGTCACGTAACCCGCGCCGGCGCGCATCGCGGCCTCGGCGGCCATGCAGGGGGCGCCGGTGAGGCCGGTGGACCCGCCGCAGACGAGCACGGAGCCTGCGGCGAACTTGGTGGAGTCATGCGCGCGGTGGGGGACGCCGTCGAGCACCGCCGGCACGATCAGGCCCACCGAGGGCGTGACCCGCGCCCCCTCGGGGATGCCGATGTCAACGACCGTCACCTCGCCGGCGTGCGCCTTTCCGGGGTTGATCCACAGCCCCGGCTTGGCCGCGTGAAACGTCACCGTCGCGGAGGCGCGCACCGCGTCGCCCTCCACCTCGCCGGTGGACGCGTCGACCCCACTCGGCACATCGCAGGCGATGACCACCGCATCGCCTGCGGCATCGTTGATCGCCGCGATGGCCGACCGAGCAGGCTCGCGCGGCGCGCCGCTGAAGCCGGTCCCGAGGATGGCGTCGACGATCGCCGCGGCGCCACTGAGCACGCCGGCGTCAAAGGACCGCGAGTGGGCAGCACCCGCTCCCGGCAGGCGGTCGAAATTGACGCGGGCGTCCCCACTCAGCTCCTCGCCGGGAGCGAGCAACAGCACGTCGACCTCGCGGCCGGCCTCGCGCAGCAAGCGAGCCACCGCCAGGCCGTCACCGCCGTTGTTGCCCTTGCCGGCCACGACGACGACCCGGCCCTCGGGCGCCCGGTGGCGGACCGCGTCAGCCAGGCCGTTCGCGGCGTGCTCCATCAGCTCCAGCGACGCGATGTGGCGATCCTCGATCGCCCAGGCATCGGTGGCGCGCTGCTGGTCGGCGTCGGGCAGCCGCTCGAGCCACTCCGGGAGGCTCGCGGAGGAGGGGTGTCCGGTCATGATGGTGTGGCGATCGCCACCGCACCGGCCTCGCGGCGCGTGTGCGTGAGCGAGATCCGCACGCTCACGCCGAGCTCGGCGGCGCGCTGCGCCACGGCGCCGTGCAGCGTCACCTGCGGCGGGCCGCCGGCGCTGGTGACCTCGACGTCGCGAAAGCTCCACGCCTCGAGCCTCAGCGCCTTGGCC
>JBAQGP010000251.1:0-3095 GCA_049287845.1 Solirubrobacteraceae bacterium
AGTCTGGGTCCGCGTGCGCCCATGGCACGGGCGGCGAGCAGCAGCGTGGCGTCGACATCGCGCGCAGCCCACATCGAGCTGATGGCGATCGGAAAGAAACACACGATGGCGCCAAGCACGACCTGCGGAAGGCCACCGAGCCCCAGCAAGCCGGCGAGCAGGGGGTAGAGCACGATGACCGGGATCGTGTTCAGGTTGGCCAGGAGCGGTTCGTAGGCGTCGGTGAGCAGCCGAGACCGCCCGACGACGACGCCGAGGAGAAGCCCGCATGGCGCCGAGATCGCGAAGGCGATGAGCAGCAGCCGTAGGGTTTCCCAGACCGCTGAGAACACCGCTGAGGGCTGGTCGAGCAGGGTTCGCAGGGCGTGCCAGACATCCGTCGGCGTCGGGAGCAACAGTCGCTTGACCGATCCCGTGGCGCTGATGAGCCACCAGAGCGCGCCCACCGCTACAACAACGAGTACGTAGACCAGGATGCGTTGGGTGCGGTGGCTCACTCGGCGTTCCCCAGTTCAAAGAGGAGCGAGAAGAGCTGGTCGGAGAGCTCATGAAACTGCCGGGTCCGCATGAGCTCGGGCTGTCGGGGCCGGTCGAGCTCGATCTCGACGCTTTGGCGTACCGAGGCCGGCCGAGGAGTCATGACGATGACGCGGTCTGATAGGTAGGTCGCTTCGGTGAGGCTGTGAGTGACGAACAGGACGGTCTTTCCGTGCTCTTCGATCAGCCGGAGCACCTCAATGCCCATCTGCATTCGGCTCAACTCGTCCAGGGCGGCGAACGGCTCGTCAAACAGCAGGAGCGGAGCATCGGAGACCAGTGCGCGAGCTAGAGCGACCCGCTGGCGCATCCCGCCGGAGAGCTGGGCCGGGAACCGGTCACTCACATCGCTCAGGCCAACCACGCGAAGCGAATCCATCGCGCGCCGGCGTCGCTCATGCCTGTCGACGCCAGCGAGCTCGAGTGCGATCTCGACGTTGCGCAACGCGCTCCGCCACGGGAAGAGCGCGAGGTCCTGAAAGACATAGGCGATATCGGAGGGGCGCGGCGCGGTGACGGCCTCGCCGTTGACATGGACGGCGCCCTGAGACGGCGTGACGAGGCCGGCGATCGCGCGCAGCGCGGAGCTCTTTCCGCATCCCGACGGGCCGATGAGCGAGACGAACTCGCCCCGGTGGACGTCGAAGCTCAACGCGTCGGTCGCCTGCACTTCGTTGTAGCGGACCTCCAGGTCACGAACCGAGAGCAGCTGGACGGCGGACTCTCGCTCCGCCGCTTCGGATCGGTCGCTCACAGGAGGGTTGGGCTGCATCGGAGGCCGACGATCAGGAAGCCTGCGTTTGCGAGCGAACGTCGTCGCTGCGGCAGCCTCCTGCGCCTCGCGTGCGGCCGCTCCGATGCGTCCGAGCGCGACCCAGCCGTCTTGTGCTGGTCCGGGCCGGCCCGCCTTCTGTTCGGGCGTAGGCTCGTCCGAGGCCGCCGGCAGCACCGGTGATGATCGCGACACGTGCGGGGGCATCAGTCACGGACGGCTCCTTCCGCGCGTGGTCTCTCTGGCTCCCGATTGCCATCGTCCCAGGCGATGACGGGATTGCGCAGCACGCCGATTTTCTCGATCTCGGCCTCGACGACGTCGCCGGGCTTGAGATAGAGCGACGCTGGGTCCTCGCTGAACCCGGCCACACCGGCGACCGTGCCGGTCGAGATGATGTCGCCGGGGCTGTAGCCCATCGCCGAGTAGTGGCTGATGATCTCCGGGATCGTGACCGACATCCGGCTCGTGTGCGAGACCTGACGCGACTTACCGTTGACGCGCAGCTCCATCGCCAGATCCTGGGCGTCGGGGATCTCGTCGGCGGTGACGATCCACGGCCCGATCGGCACAAACGTGTCGATGCTCTTGGACAGGCAGAACACCCCGGACTTCATCTCCTCGCGTTGGATGTCACGGGCCGTGATGTCGTTGAACACGATGTAGCCCGCGATGTAGTCAGCGGCCTGCTCGGGCGAGAAGAACTTGCCGGCCTTGCCGATCACGACGGCCAGCTCGAGCTCGTAGTCCAGCTCGCTGGTCATCATCTCGGGATAGACGATCGGCTCGTCAGGGCCGATGATCGCGTCGACGTTCTGAAAGAAGACGATCCACGGCAGCACCGGGTGCGACCAGTTGACGCGCGTTGACTCCTCGTGATGCTCGCGGAAGTTACCGGCGGTGTGAAAGAACTTCTTGGGGATGATCGGTGCCCGCAGAATGACCTCGTCCAGGGGCCGCTCCTGCCCGGTGGGTTCCACGGCGCCGCCGAGCTCGAAGTAAGTGCGCATGTCGGCGACGTCGAGCTCGATCACGTTCTCGCCAACGACCTTGCCGACACGACCATCATCAAAGGTGATCAATCTCATCGAATCCCTCTATCTCGCAGCCAGCTTTCGGGACGGCGGCGCCGATCCTACACAGAATGTGCTTCTGTATGCAACTCAGTTGTCTGCCACCAGACGACTAGGTGGCCCCCGCCTGGAACGATGAGCGGTGTACTTGACGCTCTGCACACGTATTCGGTCTGTATGCAAGACTGGGAGAAGGTAAATGGACGCCGATCCGCGCACGATAGATTGGTCAGAGCAGCCGTTCGAGGAGGTCCGCCCGGGCATCTTCGGCGCCACCGTGCACACCCCCCAGCTGACGGCCACGCTCTACCGGTACGGCGCTCACTCCAGCTGGGAGGAGCATCAGCATCCGCAGGACCAGGTCACGACGATCGTCAGCGGCACGATCGACTTCGTCGTCGACGGCCGGCCGGTCACGCTGACCGCGGGGCAGCTGGCACTGCTTCCCGGTGGCACGCCGCATTCGGCGAAGGTCGGCGACGAACCGGTCGTCAGCCTCAACGTGTTCACCCATCGCGACGCGCCCCCTCGTGTCTGACTGGCTCGGCCTGACCGGTCGCCGCGCGCTCGTTGCCGGTGGCGGCGGAACGCTCGGCACGGCCGTGATCGGCGGCCTGCTCGCCCAGGGCGCCGAGGTGGCGGCGATCGACCGCGACGATGCGTCGATGGCCGAGCTCCCGGCCGCGGTCGCGGTTCGCGAGGCGGCCGACCTG
>JBAQGP010000252.1:0-3491 GCA_049287845.1 Solirubrobacteraceae bacterium
GTCGAGCATGATCTGGCCCGAGGTCGGTTCGTCGAACCCGGCCACCAGCCGCAGCGTGGTCGTCTTGCCGCAGCCGGAGGGGCCCAGCAGCGAGAAGAACTCACCCCCGGCGACGTGCAGGTCGATCGCGTCGACCGCCACCACGTCGCCAAAGTGCTTGGTCAGCGCCACCAGCGTCACCTCACCGGCCACTGCGCACCCCTTCGTTGCTGTGATGATGATCGACACCGGGGGCCCGCGGGCGCGACGCCACCTCCGCGATGAAGTCCGCCGCCTCGCGCTGCGCCCGCTCGAGCAGGACGCGGCCCTTCTCCGCGGTGGCCACCGTGGGATCGCCCATCACGCCGGACCGGGTGAGGCCACTCCAGTGCGGCATGTAGGACAGCGGCCCGGCCCCCGGCCAATCGCTCCACACGTTCTCGTTCCAGTCCGGGATCTCTCTGACCGCCTTGTCCATCTGGACGCGTTCAGGCGCCAGGGCCAGATACAGCGACGTCTCGAGCTCGCACGCGTGCGACATGCCGCCGGGCCCGCTCGATCGCTCGGCGGTCAGCGTCTTGACCGACTCGGGCGTCGTGAGATACAGCGTCGAGGCCATCGCCACCGCCTCGCGGTGCTCGACGTTGATCAGCCGCGCCGCGAGGTCGACCAGCGGCGCGTTGGAGCCATGGCCGTTGAGGATCAGGATCCGGTCGAACCCATGGCGGCAGAGGCTGCGACCGCAGTCCAGGAGTGACTCGACGAACACGTTCCAGCGCAGCGTCACCGTTCCCGGGAAATCCATGTGGTGGGGTGTGTAGCCGTGGACCGCCGTCGGGAACAGCATGGCCGCGCCCGACCGGTTCCCCGCGTTGAAGCGCTCGACCGCTCCTCGCGCAATGGCCTCGACCAGGCGGACGTCGGTGTCGATCGGAAGGTGGTAGCCGTGGTCCTCGAGCGTCGCGGTCGGGATGACGATCACCAGGTCGTCGCGGCCGGCCAGCTCGCGCAGCTCCAGCCACGTGTGCGCGCCGTAGTCGGTGTGGGGCTCCATCACGCCTGCCCTCCGAACGCGCTGCGCAGCGGCGCCACCGCGCGCAGGAGATCCAGCGCGATCTGTCCGCGGTCCTCGGTCAGACCGTTGGGGATGACCAGGGCCGCCTGGCTGCCGACGGCATCCGCCCCGAGCGCGGCGGCGGCGAACCGGGTCGCGGTCGAGAAGAAGACGATCGTGCCGCGCGACGCCGTCGCGAGGATCGCCGCGCCCTCGGCTCCGGGCACGCTCGTACACGCCAAGGTGAGGTCGGCCGGGTCGTGCATCGCGCTCGCCACCTCCAGCGCATCGGTGACGTCGGCCTGGATCGTCACGACCTCCCGGTCGACCGTCCGTGCGCGCTCCAGAGCGTCGGCGTCGATGTCGACGGCGGTGACGAGCCCGTGGGGGCCCACGGCCACCCGCGCCGCGGCCACGGCCAGCAGACCCGCATGACCCGCGCCCAGCACGAGGACGTGATCGCCCGGTGACGCCAGCTCCTGGGCGTAGCTGGCGACCGGATAGACGTCAAACGCCCGCAGCGACACCTCGGGCCCGAGGTCGGAGGCGACGCGGCCGCAGCGCATCTCCCCGGTGACGACGGCGCGCCCGCGCACCGGCACCAGTGCGCTGTCGGGGTCGACCGGGCCCACCGCGTGGAGCTCCAGCGGTACCGCGATCAGCGACGCCAGCGGGACGACGAGCTCCCCGGGAGCGAGATCGGCCGCACAATGCGCCGCGCCGACCACGGTCACACGGCCCAGGACGACGCCCCCGGAGCCCGTGGCCGGGTTCTGGAGCTTGCCGTGCTCGGCGACGATGGTGGCGATGAGGGCGGCCATCGCCTCGGGCTCTGAGTCGCTGCGGCGGCGGATGTCAGCGAAGCTCGTCGCGTCGACCGCGAGCATCTCCACCGCCAGCTCTGCCTCGTATTCGTTGGGTGCCAGCGCGGCATCGAGGCGGCGGGCGAGGTGCGGCAGGGCGCGTGGCGGCTCGAGCGAGCGGTGGATGCCGAGGCGCGCCGCCTCGCGCACGCCGGTGAAGGCCAGGATCACCGCTGCTCCTCCGTCGCCGGGCACCGCGCGGCGGCCTCGACGAGGTCCTGGCGGGCGCAGCCGAGCTCCAGGGCGGCGGCGGCCAGGGACATGTCGACGTACCGCTCGCGGGTGTGATCGGGGTCCCCGAGGACCATGTGCACGGCGAGTCCGTCGGTGAGAGCGGACAGACGCTGGGACACGCCCGCCGGGTCCTCGACCGTCCACTCGCCGGCGTCGATCCCCTGGCGCACGACGTCCTCGAACGTCTGGCGCCAGCGCCGGTGAAAACGGCGTTGGGCCACCGCAGTGTCCGGATGGTGGCGGGCATAGACCCACAGGTCGATCCACAGCATCCAGTCACTGGCGGCGGAGCGGACGATCAGCCACGCCAGCCGCTCGCAGGCGGTGTCCAGCCGCCCGAGCTCCTCCAGCACCGGCTCGTAGAACATGTCGTCCGCGCGCGAGATCGCATCGGCGAACAGCTCGTCCTTGGAGCCGAAGTAGTAGACGACGTTGGCCGGGCTCATCTCGGCCCGCTTGGCCACGTCGGAGATGCGCACGCTCCAGAGTCCCTTCTCGCGCACCAGGTCGGTCGCGGTGGCAAGGATCTGCGGCCGGCGGACGGCGTCCAGCCGGCGTCTCGGTCGTCTCAGCTCGCTGGTCACGGCCGAACCCACGTCATGAAACGGTGACTCCAAACGGCGATTTCAAGCCGCGGTTATATTCCGGCTGGCCATGGAAGTCAAGCTCGGCGAGCGTCCTGTCTCGGCACTGTTCGACCCCGCGTCGGTGGCCGTGGTCGGCGCGTCCGAGGATCCACGCAAGTGGGGCAACTGGCTGGCCCAGGGCGCTCTGCGCGGCGAGTCGCACCGCCCCGCCTACCTCATCAATCATCGTGCCGGCACGACGGTGCTGGGACGACGGGCCTACCGGTCGCTCGACGATCTGCCCGAGGTGCCCGACCTCGTCGTCATCGCCGTGCCCGCCGTGGCCGTCGACTCCGCCGTCGACGGCGCCCTGGCCGCGGGGTCGCGCGCGATCGTGATCATCACCGCCGGGGGTCACGATCAAGACGCCGGCCTCGCCGAGCGCGTCCGCGCCGCCGGTGCGGTGCTGCTCGGGCCCAACTGCCTCGGCGTCCTGGACGCCGGACGGCGGCTCGAGCTGGTCCCCAACCCCCTCCCCGGTGGCGCCATCGGCCTCATCTCCCAGAGTGGGAACCTCGCCCTGGAGCTGGGGCTGCTCGCCGCTGCCGAGGGACTCGGGTTCTCGCGGTTCGCGTCGCTGGGCAACCAGGCAGACCTCGACGCCACCGACCTCATCGCCGAGTTCGCCCGCCACGACGCCACCGAGCTGATCGCCCTCTACCTCGAGGACTTCCGTGACGGCCGCGCGTTCGCCCGCGCCGCAGCCGCCGCCGTGCGCGCCGGCAAGCCCGTGGT
>JBAQGP010000253.1:0-4468 GCA_049287845.1 Solirubrobacteraceae bacterium
TCTCCCAGGTCTCGTTCGTGGCCGGGATGCTGGCCGTCCTGCGCTGGGTCCGGCGCCGCGGATCCGGCGTCCTCCCGGCCGCAGAGGCGACCGTGATGGTGCGCCGCGCCGCGGTCGGGGCGGTGGCCGGCATCGTCACCATGGTGAGCCTGGGCGCGATCGCGATCGCGGACCACCGCTTCCTGAACGAGAGCTGGGCGACGTTCGCGGTCGTCGTGGCCGCGGTCGGCACCGCCGGGCTGCTCGCGGCGCTGCCCTCGATCTGGGAGGCGGCGCGGGTGCGGCCGGTGGCCGGCGGAGATGCCGGAGACATCTTCGACGACCTCGGGGACTTCGTGATGCTTGTGCCGCCCCCTCTGCGGGGCCGGCCCTGGCGCTTTGCCTCCGTCGTCGCCGTGGCCCTCGCGGTGGGGGCCACCCTGGTGGCGGTCCCGGCTCAGGATGCCTTCGACGGCGCGGTGCGGGGCGTCCTCGACGCCGCGCTGTGCCTGGCGGGGTTCGCCACCCTGGGGCTCTACCTGGGGCTCTGGAGCCCTGCCGGGCGCCGCGCCCACGCCGACCCCGCCGGGCGGGGCGCCCACCTCGAAGGCTCCGCGTCAGGAAGTTAGGCGGTCCGCAGGTCCATCCGGTGGTCGTGGCCGAGCAGCGGCAGCTCGTCGCACATCTCGGTCAGCCGGGACACGGTGCGGGCGTTGATCTGCTCGCACAGCTCGTCCCGGTCCAGGCAGTTGGTGGTGAGCAGCATCGAGCGCTTGTCCTCATACCGGGCGTTGACGATGGAGTAGAGCTCCTCCAGGACCCAGTCGTTCTTGCGCTCGGCGCCGACGTCGTCGATGTGCAGCAGGTCGACCGCGCCGAGACGGTCCAGGAGCTGGTTGTGGCCGCCTGTGTCGTACGTGTGGCGGATCTCGTTGAGCAGTCGCGGCAGCGAGTAGATCGCGGCGGTGCGCCCCGCCTCCAGCACCGCCTTGGACACCAGCATCGCCAGCGTCGTCTTGCCCGTCCCCGGAGGTCCCATGAACCACAGTCCGCGCCCGGCGTCGAGGTGATCATCGATGGCGCCGGCGAACCGACGGGTGGCGGCGACGATCGCCGGCTCGATGTCGGTCACCGGGGGGCGGTCGAACGACACGTCGCGATAGCGGCGCGGAATGACCGCGGACAGGCTGCTCGCGCGGCGCCGCGCGATGAGCTGCTGGCGGCAGCGACAGGGGTAGGCCGTGTTGGTCTCGGCGTCGTAGAGGAGCCCGTCGCCGTCGCACAGCTCGAACGCGCACGGGTCGCTCATGCCTCGCGTCCCCGCGTCACTCCACGCCCTCATCCCTCGAACCGCTCCCCGGCGAAGTTCATGAACTTCGGGTACTCCTTCTGGAAGGTGAGGATCACGTCGCCCACGGGGCCGTTGCGGTGCTTGGCGATGATGATGTCGGCCTCGCCGGGACGCTCGGACTCCCTCTCGTAGTACTCCTCGCGATAGATGAACATGACGAGGTCCGCGTCCTGTTCGATTTGCCCGGATTCGCGTAGGTCGGAGAGGATCGGGCGCTTCTCGCCGCCGCGCTGCTCGACCCCGCGGCTGAGCTGGGAGAGGGCGATGACGGGGACGTTGAGCTCGCGGGCCAGCCCCTTGAGGCCACGGCTGATCTGGCCCACCTGCTCGACGCGACTCTCGACCCGCCCCTCATGGCGCATGAGCTGGAGGTAGTCGATGATGATGAGGCCCAGGCCGTCCTTGACCTGCGCGTGCAGGCGCCGGGATTTGGCGCGGACCTCGAGCACGCCGGTGTCTGACGAGTCATCGACGTACAGGGGCGCCTGGGCCAGGCGCTGGCAGGCTTCCAGGATCTTCGGCCAGCGCTGCTCGGCCACCTTGCCGCGCCGCAGGTCCTCGCCCTTGATGCGCGCCTGGGAGGCGACGAAGCGCTGGGCGAGCTCGGACTCGGACATCTCCAGCGAGAACAGCGCCACCGCATGGCCGGCCAGGACCGCGTTCTCGGCGATGTTGGCGACGAGCGCCGACTTCCCCATCGAGGGGCGCGCGGCGAGGATCACCAGGTTGCCGGGCTGGAAGCCGCCGGTCTTCTCGTCCAGGTCCTTGAAGCCGGACGGCGTGCCGGTGAGCGCGGTCTTGGCCACCGACAGGCGGTGGAGCTTGTCGGTCTCCTCGTGCAGGATGTCCGCGATCGAGCGGATCTTCTTCTGGCGGTCGTCGGTGGCGACCTCCAGGACCGCGCGCTCGGCCTGCTCCACCAGCTCTCGCGCCGGTGCATCCCGGGAGAGGACGCTCGCCTGGATCTCGTAGGAGGCGGTGAGCAGCGAGCGCAGCTTGAAGTTGTCGTGGACGATCCGGCCGTACTCCCGGGCGTGGCCGGCGGCCGGCACCCACCCGGCCAGCTCGTCGATGGTCGAGGGACCTCCGACCTCCTCGAGCTTGCCGTGCTGGCGCAGCTTCTCGGAGACGGTGAGGTGGTCGATCTTGTTGTCGCCCTCGTAGAGCTCCAGCATCGCGGCGAACACGGCTCCGTGCTGCTCGCGGTAGAAGTGCTCGGGCCGCAGCTGCTCCTCCACCAGCAGGGAGTGCAGGTGGCGCTCGTCCAGCAGCACTGCGCCCAGCACCGACTTCTCGGCTTCGAGATTGTGGGGCGGGACGGCGATGTTCTGGACGGTGCTCATGAGAGGGGGTCCGAGGATAAGATCCGGCGCCGCTCGCGCGGAGGGGCGTTCCCGGTATCAGCGAGGTTTGCGTCAACGGCTGGTCGGCGCTCGGACCGGCGGCGACAAGCCCTCTCTATTAAGAGCCCGGGGCCGGACGCTTTGCACCCCCGGTTGCACGTCGGCTCCTCGAGGGACGCCAGACCAGGCGGCCAGAGCCACCATCGGCCCCCCACACCAGACGAAGCTAGACGGCGACGACCATGGTCTTGACCGCCGCCGTCACTTCATCGGCGATCTCAACCACCACCATGTAGGTGCCGATGTTGCGGATCGGCTCCTCCAGGTGGATCTTGCGGCGATCGATCTTGATCCCGCGGGCATCCCTGATGGCGTCGGCGATGTCCTGGGTCGTCACCGACCCGAACAGCCGCCCGTCGTCGCCGGCCTGCTGCGGAATCGTGAGCACGGTGCGCCCGAGGACGGCGGCGCCCTCCCGGGCGCGCTCCTCGGCCTCGCGCACGGCGCGCTCGGCATCCTCCTGCCGGCGCTGGGCCACCTTGATCGACGCGGTGGTGGCGGGCTCGGCCAGCTTGCGCGGCTGCAGGTAGTTGCGCAGGTACCCGGCCGACACATCGACCACGGTCCCGGTCTCGCCGAGTTGCTCTACGTCCTGGAGCAGGATCGCCTGCGGCATCGAGGGCTCCGGCCTCTAGCGCTCGCGGTCGCGGTCGCGATCGCCGCGACCACCACGATGGTCTCCGCCGCCTTCGGCGACGTAGGGAAGCAACGCAAGCTCCCGGGCGCGCTTGACCGCGCGGGCCACCTGGCTCTGGTGCCGGCGGCACGCCCCGGTGATCCGCCGCGAGCGGATCTTGCCGCGGTCGGAGATGAATCGGCGCAGCATGGACACGTCCTTGTAGTCCACCTGCTCCACCTTGTCCCGGCAGTACGGACACGACTTGCGGCGGGTCGAGGTCGGCCCACCCTTGCGGTCGCGCCGGCGTACCGGTCGTCTGCGTTGCTTTGCCACGGAGATCAGCCTAGCGTGATTGTTTGCGAACTGCCTTTAGAACGGGATGTCCTCGTCGGCCCCGCCGCCGACCGGGGTGCGCTCGAAGTCGCCGGTATCGATCGGAACGTCGCTCTCCTGCGCATGCGCGCTCGAGGAGAACCCGTTCCCGTTGCCGTTGCCGTTGCCGGCATCGTCGCGACCGCCGAGGAACTGCACGGACTCAGCGATGATATCCACCGACTGGCGCTTGTTGCCTTCCTTGTCGGTCCACTCGCGCCACTGCAGGCGGCCGTCGATGGCCACGGGACGCCCCTTGCTGAGGAACTTGACGCAGTTCTCGCCCTGCGCGCCCCAGACGGTGACATCGAAGTAGTTGGGCTGATCTTCCCAGTCGCCGCTGGAGGGGTTCTTGCGCCGGCCGTTGCAGGCGATCCGCATCGAGCACACCGAGCTGGTGCTGGTCGAGCGGAGTTCCGGGTCGCGCGTCAGGTTGCCGGTGATGATCACCCGGTTGATGTTGGTGCCAGCCATGTTGCGGCTCCTTTCCCAAGGCCGTTTTGAAAGCTCGAGTCGAGTCTATGGCTGCGCCAGACGGCAACCAGCGCAGTCAGCGGAATTTGGCGGAAACGTTGCCCCGCCGGCACACGGCGTCGCTTTCGTGATGCTTCTGTCACAGGATCCACGACGCGCGTTCCGAGCACCGCGCCAGAGGCAGATTGGCCGGGCGGGCCCGGCGCCCTCGTCAGGCCTCGGCGGGAACGGCGGCGGCAGCCGGGGCGGCCGAGGCAGCCGGGGCGGCCG
>JBAQGP010000254.1:0-2488 GCA_049287845.1 Solirubrobacteraceae bacterium
CACCGAGGCGATCGCCCTCGACGCGCGCTTCATCCGAAGGCCGATCCCCCACCCAAATCAGAATGAGTCTTAGACCAATTCTCATTCTCATTCGCGACGACGACAAGGAGCGAGAGAGTGCAGTTCACCTACACCCCTGAGCAGCAGGAGCTGCGCGACCGCGCCCAGGCGCTGGCCCAGGCCATCATCCCGTTTGAGGACCCATGCGAACAGGGGCGCGGCCTGCCGGACGAGTCGCTCGCGGAGATCCGCCGTCTCACCCTGGAGCACGAGCTCAACGCCATCAACATGCCCACCGAGTGGGGCGGCCAGGGCCTGTCCGTGCTCGAGCAGGTGATCGTGCAGGAACGCCTGGGCCAGCTCACCAACGCGCTGTGGGATGCGGTGTGGCGCCCGGCCAACGCCCTGCGCCACTGCACCCCGGCCCAGCGCGAGCGCTACCTCATCCCCGCCATCAACGGCGAGCGCCGCGACTGCTTCGCCGTCACCGAGGAGAAGGCGGGCTCTGACCCATCGCTCATCGAGACGGTGGCCGAGCGCGACGGCGACGGCTTTGTCCTCAGCGGCGAGAAGTGGTTCGTCACCGTCGGCGACGTCGCCGACTTCCTCATCGTGCAGGCGCTGGTGGGCTCCGAGCGCGCCCACACGCTGTTCCTCGTCGACAAGAGCCTGCCGGGCGTGTCGGTCAAGCGGACGCCCGCCTACATGCACACGTTCGTCTTCGAGCACCCCGAGTTCACCTTCGACCACGTCGCGCTCGGCCCTGACACCGTGCTGGGCGAGATCGGCGCGGGCTATGACCTGACCCGCGAGTGGTTCGTGGAGGAGCGGCTGATGATCGCCGCGCGCGCCACCGGAGCGGCCGAGCGCGCGCTGGCGCTGGCCTCAGACTGGGCCAACGAGCGCATCCAGTCCGGCCGTCCGATCGCCTCACACCAGCTCATCGGCGCGATGATCGCCGACAGCGTCTGCGACATCGCGCTGTGCCGCACGCTGACCCATCAGGTCGCATGGGAGGCCGACGCCGGGATGTCGCCCAAGCTGCTGCACGCCAAGGCGGCGATGGTCAAGTTGACCGCCTCCGAGGCGGCCGGACGTGTCATCGACCGCGCGCTGCAGATCTTCGGCGGCCGCGGCTACATGCGTGAGAACCCGGTCGAGCGGCTGTACCGCGACATCCGCGTGGACCGGATCTGGGAGGGCACCTCGGAGATCCAGCGGATGATCATCGCCAACGAGGTGTCCAAGCGCGGCCTGGAGCAGCTGGTCACCTTTCGCGTGGCGGAGCCCGCCGTCCATGCTTGAGCTCACCGACGAGCAGCGCGAGATCCAGCGGGTCTGCCGGGAGTTCGCGGCCCGGGAGATCCGCCCGATCTCGCTCGCCGTCGACGAGGCCGATACCGAGCTGCCGCGCGAGGTCTGGGCGAAGGCCTCACGGCTCGGATTGACCGCGTTCATGCTGCCCGAGCGCTACGGCGGCGCCGGCATGACCGATTGCCTCACCGGCTGCATCGTGCAGGAGGAGCTCTCGCACGGGTGCAGCGGGATCGGGAACCTCATCACCTCCAACGGCTTCTTCGCCGAGCCGGTCCTGGCGCTGGGCACCGAGGAGCAGAGGGAGCGGTGGCTGTCACCGCTGGCCGGGGAGGACCCGCCGTTCACCGCGCTGGCCATCACCGAGCCCCAGAGCGGATCCGACGCGGCGTCGATTCGCACTCGGGCCAAGCGCGTCGACGGCGGGTACGTCCTGAGCGGCCAGAAGGCGTGGATCTCCAACGGCGGGGTGTCGCGGTTCTACGTCGTCTTCGCGACGGTGGAGCCGGGCAGCGGCCACCGCGGGATCACGGCCTTCCTCGTGCAGGACGACGACGAGGGCCTGCGCTGTGGGCCGCCGCTGCGCAAGATGGGCCAGCGGGCCATCCCCAACTGTGAGCTGTTCCTCGACGACGTGTTCGTCTCAGCGGACCGCCGCATCGGCGACGAGGGCACCGGCTTCACCGGGCTGATGCACACCTTCGACCGCTCGCGCGTGACGCTGGCGGCGTCGGCGACCGGCCTGGCCCGGGCGGCACTGGAGTACGCCACCGCCTATGCCAAGGAGCGCGAGCAGTTCGGCAAGCCGATCGGCCAGCACCAGGCCGTCGCCTTCCGCCTCGCCGACATGGCCCTGCGCGTCGACGCCAGCCGGCTGCTCACCTGGCGAGCCGCGCAGATGGCCGACCGGGGTGAGCGGGTCACCACCGAGGCGGCGATGGCCAAGCTGCACGCCTCCGAGTCGGCGATGTGGTGCACCTGGGCGGCGGTGCAGACGCTCGGCGGCTGGGGCTACAGCCGGGAGTACCCGGTGGAGAAATGGATGCGCGACGCCAAGCTGGAGGAGATCGAGGAGGGCACCTCGGACATCCAGCGGCTGGTCATCTCGCGAGCGCTGCTGCGGTGAGCGCGCGCGGGCGCCGACGCACGCCGAGGCGCTAGCGGGGTGGCGGGG
>JBAQGP010000255.1:0-2313 GCA_049287845.1 Solirubrobacteraceae bacterium
GGCCAGCGCCTTGCGGCGGTGGGCGAAGGCGTCGTGCACCAGCCGGCGCAGCCGGGCATCCGGCGCCGCGCCATGACGGCGCAGCCCGATCAGCACCGAGTCGACGTTGGGCACGGGGCGGAACACATTGCGCGAGACCGGCCGCAGCACCTTGACCTCGCAGGCGAGCTGGGCCAGGACCGAGGGCACGCCGTAGGCCGCCGTGCCGGGAGCGGCGGCGAACCGCTCCCCCACCTCGCGCTGGACCATCACCACCCATTGGCCCACGCTGGGCAGCTCGGCGATCGTGCGCAGGATGACGGTGGCCGCCACGCCGTAGGGCAGGTTGGCCACGACCTTCGTCGGAGGGGGATCGAAGGCGGCGAGATCCAGCGCCAGCGCGTCGCCCATGTGCAGGGTGACGTCGCCAAACGGCGCCAGCTCAGCGCCCAGCGCCTCCCGCAGACGCTCGTCGACCTCCACGACGTGCAGGTGTCGTACGCGCGCCGCCAGGCGGACCGAGAGCACGCCGGGACCACCGCCGATCTCCAGGACGACGTCGTCGGGCGCCAGCTCCGCCAGCCGCTCGATCACGTCCAGGATGTTGCGGTCGATCAGGAAGTTCTGACCGAGCTCACGCTGGCGCGCGGAGCGGGCGCTCACCATCCCAGCAGCGCCGCGGCGTTGGCGTCGACCGCACGCTCCAGCTCGGCATAGCTCACCCGCCGCTCCAGAGCCAGCGCCTGGGCCGTCATGGCGACGTTGGCGGGCTGGTTGGGCTTGCCGCGCACCGGTTGCGGTGACAGGTACGGCGCGTCGGTCTCGACCAGCAGCCGGTCGGCGGGGATGCGCAGCGCGGCGCCGCGCAGATCCTCGGCGCGCGGGTAGGTGGCGTTGCCGGCGAACGAGAAGAACCAGTCCTCGTGGGCCAGGCACTGCTCGACGCGATCGGCCATGGAGAAGCAGTGCAGGATGACCCGCAGCCCGGCCGCCTGCGCGTCCAGGATCGCCAGCGTGTCGTCGTCGGCGGCGCGGGTGTGGATGACGAGCGGCTTGCCCGTCGCGCGGGCGAGCTCGATCTGAGCCTCGAAGGCGCGGCGCTGGTCTGAGGCGGGCGCGTAGTCGCGGTAGTAGTCAAGCCCGGTTTCGCCGATGGCCACGCACTTGTCATGAGCGGCCAGCGCCTCGAGCTCGGCGAAGTCCGCGTCGTCAAAACCGGTGGCCGAGTTGGGGTGGCGGCCGATCGCGGCATAGACCTGGGGGAAGTCCTCGGCGGCCTGCAGCGCCGACCGGCAGGAGGCGCCGTCGGTGCCGACGGTGAGCATGCGCGTCACGCCGGCGTCGTCCGCGGCCGCGACCAGCTCGGCATTGGGCGGCTCGCAGAAGTCCAGGTGGGTATGGCTGTCGATCACCGCTTGGGGAACAGCGGGTCCAGCGCGGCCACGGTCCGGCCACCGCCCGTGGCGGCAAAGGTCGCGCCGGCGATCGCGATGTCGGGGGCGTCCAGCGCCTGCAGGAGCTTGGCGGTGCTCTCGGGAATGTAGGCGGCCAACAGCACGCTGATCACCCGCATCGCCTCGGCGAGGGACGCGAGCGTCTGATCCAGCGCCTCCGCGGACGCGGGGTCCTTGGCCAGCTGCCACGGCGCGCGCTCCTCGACGTAGCGGTTGCAGCGGCGCACGCGCTGCCAGATCTCCTCGAGCGCGGTCGTGACCTCGGCGCCGTCGAGCAGCGCGGAGACGCGCTCGCACAGACCGTCGAACTCGCGCGCCAGAACGGGATCGGTGGCGACGTCGGGCACCACGCCGTCGCGGTAACGGCGGATCATCGCGATCGACCGGCTGGCGAGGTTGCCGTATTCGTTGGCCAGCTCGGACTCGTAGCGGGAGGTGACCGCGTCCATACCGACCGTGCCGTCAGAGCCGAAGGCGACGTCACGCAGCAGGTAGAAGCGCAGCGCGTCGGTGCTGAACTGGTCGATGACCTCGAAGGGGTCGAGCACGTTTCCCAGCGACTTGCTCATCTTGCGCCCGTCGGCGCCAAGGAGGAAGCCGTGGACGAACACGTGCTCGGGGACCGGCAGGCGCGCGGCGAGCAGCATCGCGGGCCAGAAGACCGTGTGGAACTTGAGGATGTCCTTGCCGATGATGTGGTAGGTGGCCGGCCAGAAGCGATCGGTGAGGTCCTCGCCGGGGCGGGCGTAGCCCAGCGCCGTGTAGTAGTTGAGCAGCGCGTCGAACCACACGTAGAAGACGTGGCTGGGGTCCCAGGGCACGGTCACGCCCCACTTGAGCCGCCCACGCGACAGCGAGACGTCCTGGAGCCCTTGGGCGA
>JBAQGP010000256.1:0-1926 GCA_049287845.1 Solirubrobacteraceae bacterium
AGCTGCTCTTGGAACTCCTCGACGCTGATCTCCAGCTCGGCGGCCATCTCCTCGTCGCTCGGCGCCCGCCGGAGCTTTCCCTCGAGCTTCATGTTCGCGCGCTCGAAGCCGCGCGCGCGGGCGCGGACCGAGCGCGGCACCCAGTCCAGCGTGCGCAGCTCGTCGATGATCGCGCCGCGGATCCGGGTGATCGCGTAGGTCTCGAACTTGATCTCGCGGGTGAGGTCAAAGCGCTCGATCGCGGAGATCAGCCCCCCCAGGCCGTAGGAGATGAGGTCGGACTCCTCGACGTGCGCGGGCAGGCCGGAGCCCATCCGCCCGGCCACGTATTTGACCAGCGGCGAGTACGCCACCACAAGGCGCTCGCGGGCGCGCTCGTCGCCCGAGGCCTTGTAGCGCCTCCAGAGATCCTGGAGCTCGATCGCTTTGACGTTGGTTTCCAGTTTGGGTTGCTCCAGTGTCCAGTGCTAAGCCCGCGGGTGCGAGCTTACGTACGCCTGCCGGAGTCGCGCCGACTCTACCCGAGTGTAAACCTGAGTCGTGGAGATGCTGGCGTGGCCGAGCAGCTCCTGGATCGCCCTCAGGTCAGCCCCGCCCTCCAGAAGATGGGTGGCAAACGAGTGGCGCAGGGCGTGCGGGTGGGCGTCGGCGAGCGCCGGGATGCCCCGAGCGGCCAGGCGGGCCCACGTGCGCAGCCGCCGCCGGACGTCCGATGTCCCCAGCCGGCGGCCGGACTTCGACAGGAACAGCGCCTCAGCGTGGTCGACGCTCAGCGCGGGCCGGGCGCGCGCGAGATACCGCTGCAGCGCCGCGAGCGCGTGCTCGCCGGCGGGGACCAGGCGCGTCTTTGAGCCCTTGCCCTCCACGCGCACTGTCTCGGCGTCGAAGTCGACGCTGGAGACGTCGAGGGTCACCAGCTCCTCGGCGCGCAGACCGCAGGCGTAGGCGAGCTCGAACAGCGCCCGGTCGCGGAGTCCGAGCGGGCCGCTCTGAGGGATGCGATCCAGCAGCGCGGCCACCTCGCCGGCCTTGAGCACCCGGGGCAGTTTCTGGGAGCGCTTGGGCGAGCTGAGCAGGTCCGCGGGGTTCTCGCTGCGCGCGCCCACGCTCACCTGGTGCCGGAACAGCCCGCGCAGCGCGGCCAGCTTCCGGGCGACCGTCGTCGGCGCCTGGCCGGCCTCGCTGAGCGAGGCCACATAGCGCCGCAGGGAGCGGACGTCGATGGCTCCCGGGGCCAGGTCGCGCTCACCGGCCCAGGACGCGAACTGGTGAGTGTCGCTCGCGTAGGCGCGGCGGGTCTTGGCCGCGACGGCGCGGGCGCGCAGATCGGCGTCGAAGGCGTCGAGCGCCGTCTGCCATTCCGGCGTGAACCGAGGCGGTGCGCTGGTGATGGCTGTGGCTGCGGTCATGCGCGTCCTGGCTATTCGCCGTCCGGCGCACCAGCCCTGCCGGCGCGGGCGGTCGGTCAGTGGACGTCGACGAGCGTGCCGACCGGGGTGTACGGCCAGATCTGCCCGGCGACGCTGAACGGCATCTCCACGCAGCCCAGGCTCTGCGGCGACCCGTAGGAGGCGCGTGTGAAGCCGTGCAGTGCGTCACCGCCGTTGAAGTAGCTGACCCACGGGATGCCCGGGTCGCTGTAGTGGCTGCCGTCCGGATTGGTCCCGCTCATCGTCGTCGAGGTGAGATGCTCGTACACGGGGTAGGTGCCGGTGGCCGTCGGCGCTGAGGGGATGCCGGTGTTCACCGGCGTGCCACCGATGACGGTCTTGCCGCTGTGCCACAGGTTGAGGCTCTGCGAGGCGACGCTGACGTCGACGAAGGTGTAGCCGAAGGTGCTGTGCTTGCCGGCGAGGACGTCGGCGATGAGCGTCTTCCAGATCGTCGCCGTGGGACCGTCGTAGGGCAGCGAATAGATGCCGTTGT
>JBAQGP010000257.1:0-2310 GCA_049287845.1 Solirubrobacteraceae bacterium
GACGTCACCCTCGTCGAGCGCGCGCCCCAGCTCGGCGGTCAGCTACGGCTGGCCGGCACCGCACCCGCCCACACCGAGCTGTGGGAGCGCTACCTGCGCTCCACCACCGCGCGTCTGGGCGCCGCCGGGATCACGCTCCAGCTCGATGTCGAGGCCGACGCCGAGCTCGCCGGCGGCTACGACGCGGTCATCCTGGCCAGCGGTGCGCGACCATACCTCCCGAAGATGCCCCCGACCGACCTCGAGATCGTCCCGGCGTGGGACGCCATCGCTTCGCCACAGGACGTCAGCGGTCCCATCCTGGTGGCCGACTGGGGCGGCGGCTGGGACGGCTTGGACGCGACGGAGCGCCTGGCCGCTACCGGATGCGAGGTGACGCTCGCCTGCGCGGGACTGGTCCCCGGCGAGACGCTTCACCAGTACCAGCGCAACCTGTACCTGAGCCGGCTGGACGAGCAGGGCATCGCGATCCTGCACCACCACGAGCTCGCGCTCGATGGCCCGGCGCCTGAGCTTCGCCACGTGTTCTCCGGCGCACGCCGGCCCGTGCCCGACGTGGCCACGGTCGTCCTCGCCCAGGGCCGCGTGCCCGCCGACGAGCTGTGGGCGCAACTGGAGTCGCACCCGTGCGCGGTGAGGGCCGGCGACGTCCTCGGCCCGCGCACGCTCGAGGAGGCGGTGCTCGAGGGCACCCACGCCATCCTGGCGGGACCGCTGGCGAGGGCGGCGACCGCGGCGCAGGCGGAGGCCGGCTGATGGCCACGCGGATCGGCGGGCACCTGGTCGCCGAGAGCCTGGTCGCGCTGGGCGCCGAGGCCGCCTTCGGCGTTCCCGGAATCCATGCCCTGCCGATCTGGGAGGGCCTGCGTGACGCCGAGGACGGGCCGGGTGGGCGAGGTTCGATTTCGATCTACGCAACGCGGACCGAGCTGGCCGCGGGCTTTGCCGCCGACGGGTACGCCCGTTCGAGCGGGCGCCCGGCGCCGCTGTTTCTCTCCACGGGGCCCGGCGCGCTGAATTCCCTCACCGCGCTGATGGAGGCGGCCAGCGCGCATGTGCCGGTGGTGGCGGTGTCCAGCCAGATCCCCTCTCACCTGATCGGGCGCGGCCGCGGTTATCTGCACGAGCTTCCGGACCAGCTCGCCTCGTTCGCGCCGATCGTCAAGCACGCGGCGCGCGCGCACAGCATCGAGTCGATCCCCGGCCTGCTGGCGCAGGCATGGCGGATCGCGCTGACCCCGCCCAGCGGCCCCGTCTACCTCGAGATTCCCGTCGACCTGCTCAGCGCCCCCGCGCCGGGTGGCCCGCTGACCGCGCTCGAGGCGATGGTGGAGCGCGAGTGCGCGCCGCTGGAGCAGGTGCTGGCCGCCGCCACCCGGCTGGCCCACGCCAAGCATCCGGTCATCTGGGCCGGCGGCGGGGTGCTGCGCTCCGGTGCGACGGGCGAGCTGCGCGAGCTCGCCGAGCTCATCCAGGCCCCCGTGGTCACGACGTACATGGGCAAGGGCGCGCTGGCGGCCGACCATCCGCTGGCGGCCGGGGCGGGCTGCGACGAGGCCGCCGTCCAGGAGCTGCTCTCGGCCGCCGACGTGGTGCTGTGTGTCGGCACCGAGCTCGGCGCCGAGACGACCGCCCAGTACGGCCTGCGCTTCGGTGGCCAGGTCATCCATCTCGACGCCGCCGCCCAGCGGATCGGCGTCAACTACAGCGCCCTGCCGCTCGTCGGTGACGCCAAGCTCACGATGCTGGCCCTCGTCGCCGAGCTCTCCCAAGACCACCCGCCCCCGGCGCCCGATGCGCAGGCGCGGGTCGCCGCCGTGCACGATCGCATCCGCTCCGGCCTGCAAACGCAGGGCCGCGAGCTCGAGCTGGGGCTGCTCGAGACCATCGAGCAGACGCTGCCGCCCGACGCCGTGACCGCCTGGGACATGACCATCCTCGCCTACTGGGCGGCTCCGCACCTGCGCCTCGCCGCAGGCCAGCAGTTCCTGTACCCGATGGGCTCGGGGACGCTCGGCTACGCGTGGCCGGCCGCGATCGGCGCGCGCGTCGCGCATCCCCAACGGCCCGTCCTGGCCGTCATGGGCGACGGCGGCCTGCAGTACACGATCGCCGAGCTCGGGACCGCGGCCCAGCACGAGATCGGGGCCAAGCTGCTGGTCATCGACGACGGCGGCTACGGGATCCTGCGCGAGTACCAGCGCACTCAGTTCGGCCAGACCACCTCGGTCGAGCTGCCCGGCAAGAACCTCGAGGGGATCGCCGACGCCTACAACGTGCCGGTGCGGACGGCCACGCCGGAGAATCTCG
>JBAQGP010000258.1:0-2108 GCA_049287845.1 Solirubrobacteraceae bacterium
GGCGAGCGGCCCGCGCGGGGCGCGCGCGATCCGCGGCCCAGCGCGGCGGGGGAGCTGACGAACAACAGCGTGCCGCTCACGCTCACCGCGCCGCTGAGGAGCAGGGCCGCCCCGGGCGAGGCGAACGCGATCACGCCGGCGACCACGAGCGGGCCCGAGATCCAGACGAGCTCCTGGACCACCGACTCCAGCGCGTAGGCGGTCTCGCGCACCTTGGCGTCGCGGACGATGTCGCGCAGCAGCGCGCGCACGGAGGGCGCGATCGGCGGCCACAGCGCCCCGGCCAGGGCGGAGAGGACGATGAGCGCAACGGCTCCGGCCCCCGCGTGGGCAGCGATCACGATGGCGACGAGCACCAGCACCTGGAGCATCGCCTCGGGACCGAGCACGCGCCGGCGACCGAAACGATCGACCAGCCGGCCGACCAGGGGCGCCCCCGCGGCGGTGGCGAAGTCGTATGCGCCCACCGCGATCCCGGCGGCGGTGTAGGACCCGGTGTGGGACCGGACCAGCAACAGGATGGCCAACGACGTCATGCCCTGCGGGAGGCGGGCGATGAGCGCGGTGGCCATGACACGCGCGCAACCGGGCACGGAGAGCACGGTGCGGTATCGAGCGATCACGCGTCGAGCCTAGCCTCTGCTTCAATCGCCCGCTGTTCGTTTCAACAAGGAGTGAGTGCCGATGGCATCCCGTGACACGCCCCCCTTCCGCGCCGACCACGTCGGCAGCCTGCTGCGTCCGCCGGAGCTGGCGCGCGCACGGGCTGACTTCAAGGCCGGGCGCATCGACGCGGAGACCCTGCGCACGACCGAGGACGACGCCATTCGCGGCGTGGTCGAGCTCCAGCGGGCCGCCGGCCTGAAGAGCGTGACGGACGGCGAGTTCCGCCGGACGTCGTGGCACATGGACTTCATCTACTCCCTGGACGGGATCGAGCAGGCGGCGGGCTCATCCATCCACGTGCAATTCCGCAGCGCCGAGGGCGAGTACGACTACGCCCCTCCGGCGATGCGCGTGAGCGGAAAGGTGGGCCTCTCGGACACCATCTTCGCCGGGGCGTTCTCGTTCCTGCGCGACAACGCGTCGGCGCAGCAGACCCCGAAGCTCACCGTGCCCTCTCCCAGCATGGTCCACTACCGCGGCGGGAACTCGTCGATCGACGAGTCGGTGTACCCCGAGCTCGACCGGTTCTGGGACGACCTGGCCGACGCGTACGCCAAGCAACTGGCCGGCGCCTACGCGCTGGGGTGTCGCTACCTCCAGCTCGACGACACGAGCCTGGCCTACATCAACGATCCCGCCCAGCGCGCGCACATCGAGCAGATCGGGGGCGACCCGGACCACCTGCACGAGCAGTACATCGCCAACATCAACCGGGCGCTCGCCGCCAAGCCCGACGACATGGTGATCACCACCCACCTGTGCCGCGGCAACAACCAGTCGATGTGGGCGGCCGAGGGCGGCTATGACTTCGTCGCCGAGGCTCTGTTCGGCGACCTCAACGTCGATGGCTACTTCCTGGAGTTCGACGACGAGCGCTCCGGCACATTCGAGCCGCTGCGCTTCGTGCCCCCGGGCAAGCAGGTCGTGCTGGGACTGGTGACCACCAAGAAGCCCGAGCTGGAGGACCGCGACCTGCTCAAGCGCCGGATCGAGGATGCCTCCCGTTACGTCGACGTCGAGCAGCTCTGCCTCTCGCCCCAGTGCGGCTTCTCCTCGACCGAGGAGGGCAACAAGCTGTCGATCGACGACGAGCGGGCCAAGCTGGAGCTGATCGTCGGGGTCGCGGACGAAGTGTGGGGCCGCTGACCCGCGGCTGATTCGGCGCGCTCGTCGCCACGCGCCGGCGACGAGCCGCTTTTTCGGGCGGTATTTGCAGAAAAACGCAAGTTTGGTGCGGTATGGACGTTTCAACCGACATGCGGACCAGACAAGGGCGTGGTGGTGGCAGCGGCAGGATGGCCACGGTCTCCGCTCTCCCAGGAGGGGCGACAGGGAGGGCGCAAGCGTCCGGAGCGCCGGGGGACCCCGCCTCCGCCGCTCCGGACCCACTGCTTGGTATGGGGGCACACCGCCTACTGACGCTGCGGGCCGGTCTCTACGAC
>JBAQGP010000259.1:0-1835 GCA_049287845.1 Solirubrobacteraceae bacterium
GGACCAGCGCGTGCGCGGCGTTCAAGGCGGCGCCCCCATACATCCCGGAGTGCAGATCGCGCTCGCCGGTCCGGAGGGTGATGTGGAAGTAGACGAGCCCACGCGTGGCGATGTTGAACGCCGGCCGCCCGCGGGCGATCATCTCGCTGTCGAAGATGACCGCGGCATCGGCGCCGCGCGTGTCGTCTTGCAGGAACTCGATGATGGAGTGGCCGCCGGTCTCCTCCTCGCCATCGCACGTGAAGCGCACGTTGACCGGCAGCTCGCCTGCGACGGCGAGCTCGCGGGCCGCGGCCAGGAGCATGTAGAGCTGGCCCTTGTCATCGGCGACCCCGCGCCCGTAGATGTGCTCGTCCCGGATCTCGGGCTCGAACGGGGGTGAGTCCCACAGGTCCAGCGGATCCTCGGGCTGGACGTCGAAGTGGCCGTAGCAGAGCACCGTGGGCGCCGCCTCGGCATCGCGCGACGCGCGCAGCTCGCCGATGGCCAGCGGCTGGCCGTGCCAGTCCACCAGCTCCGCCTCGCCGCCGGCTGCGCGCAGGAACTGACACACCCACTCGCCGGCGTCGCGGACATCGGCCGCCCGCGCGACGTCAGCGCTGACGGAGCGAATGCGCAGCCATTCGGCGAGTTCTTCGAACCACTCGGACACGCCGAGGAGCGTACTTCAGACCCACTCGCGCGGGGGCGCGGTGATGATCCATGGAGCGGTGGCCGCTGTCGCAGGCACACTTGACCGCGTGGGCTCGATCCGCAAAGTCGCCGTCATCGCCAGCGCGAGCGGCAACGGCAAGACGACGATGGGACGCGAGCTCGCCGAACGGATGGACGTGCCGTTCGTCGAGCTCGACGCTCTCGTCCATGGCCCGAACTGGACCGAGATCTCCGACGAGGTGCTGGCGGCGCGGCTCGCGCCGGTCCTCGCCTCCGGGGCCTGGGTGATCGACGGCACCTATCGGCGCAAGCTCGGCGACCGCGTGCTGGAGGCGGCCGACGTGGTGGTGTGGCTGGATCTGCCGATCCGCGTATGGCTGCCACGCCTGGTGCGAAGGACAGCCCGGCGTCTCATCGGCCGCGAGCAGATCTGGAACGGCAACCGGGAGTCGCTGCGCGGAGCTGTTTGGGGCCGCGACTCCCTCTTTGGCTACGCGCTGCGCTCCCACTTCGCCCGCCGGCGCGAGTGGCCCGCCGAGCTGCGTGCGTTCCCGGTGGTCCGATTGCGCACCACCGCCGGGGTGCAGGCGTTCCTCACCCGCGCGGCCCGGCGTGAGGCGAGCTCACCGTGAACACGCGCTCCTCCCACTCGGCGATGCGCCCGTAGCCGACGTCGGCGTAGATCTTGTTGGACGTGGGGTTGGCGAGGTCGGTGTAGAGCATGCACGCGTGCGCGCCCGTGTCCAGCGCGTCACGGCTGAGCGCCGCCACGGCCGAGCTGGCGTACCCGCGCCGCCGCGTCTCGGGCGGCGTGTAGACGGGGCCGATGCGGACCACGCCGGCCACCGCGGGATTGGTCGACACCATCGACACGGGCCGGCCCTCGTCGTGCCACAGAAATAGGTGACCCTCGGCGATGCGGAAGTCGACGGCCGCCGTCCGCGCTTCCGGCCCGGCATCGATGACGTGGCTCTGGGCGACGAACTCGTCCCACCACTTCAGGGTCAGCTCGCGATCATCCTCCGTCGCGCTCGCCAGTCGCCCCGGTCCGGGCCGCGGCGGGTCGAGAACGGTGGTGAGGGAGTGCATCGCCATCGCGGTGCGGCAGCGGTGCGTGCCGCCGGTGCGCTCGGCCCACGCGCCCGCGATGGACCGCGCGGTGTCGAGCACGGCATTGATCC
>JBAQGP010000260.1:0-3616 GCA_049287845.1 Solirubrobacteraceae bacterium
GCCCATGCACCACCAGCTGCCGGCCGTGGGCGCGCGCCGGACGCGCGGCGCGCGCGGGGCTGCCAGGGTCAGCCGGTGAATCGGCGGGGGCCCCCTGCTCGCTCACCCGCCCGCTCGCTCACCCGCACTCGTGTCCGTGTTCGCAAGTCCGATGACATTCGAGCAGCCCCTGACCACGCCTCTCGGTATGGCCATGCTCACGAACCCGAGCACTTGGACGACGTTGCGGCGGCGAACTTGTTGACCGCCGTGGTCACGGCGGAGACCTGCGCCGGCAAGCCCGCGATCGTCGCCACAGGTGCGCTGGTCAGACCCTGCCCCGACTTGGCGAGCGTGTCGACTGCATCGGTGAGGGCCTTGGTCTGGCTCGGGAAGTCGTTCTTGGCCGCGCTGACGACGTCGTGTGACGCGCTCTTGACGTGGGTGATGGCGGAGCTGATGCCGCTCGGTCCCTGTTTGAGGGTGTCGAGCGTGGCGGCCTTCTGGACTGACTTCTTGAGGTCACTCACCTTCGCGCAGTATGCGGGCTTGCTCGACCCGCAGCCGGCGCACAGCACCACCGCGGCGATGGCGGCGAGCGCGAACCCCGCGGGTGCTGTATGCGCGCGTCCGTGTGTCATCTCAGGTCATCGTGAGCGTTCCACAGGCCCCGAGCTGCACCTGAGATCGGGGTGCGGGCACGACGCGAGGGCGGGGGTGTAGGCATCCTGATCGGCGACGGCCGAGGTGGCACGACGTACCGTCGGCGTCGTCAAGCGTGAGCGATGGCACGCGCGTGTGCGGTGCCGGCTTCCATTGCAAAGGAGAGCTTAGGAGTGGCCGACGCACGCTCCGGCGCCGCCAGGGTTGCGCTCCGGCGCGCCCCACGCGAGCTCGTCAGTCTGTACTGGGACTCCGGAGTGGCCAACGACGTTCCCGCGCTGGCCTGGTTCCTGCTGTCCTCGCTGGTGCCGCTCGCGCTGGGACTGACCGCGCTCGCGGCGCTGGTGCTCGGCGACTACGCCCGGGCGCAGGCGCTGTCCGCGCGCATCTCCCAGGTGCTGCCCAAGGACGTCCACGATCAGATCGTGGAGCTGATCCTGCGCACCCGGCACGAATCGCCGCTGCTCATCGCGGGCTCGATCGCGGGCATGGTGTGGATCAGCTCGGGGGTGGTCGGGGTGCTCGAGCGCTGCCTGTCGCGGCTGATCGGCGGCGCGGGCGCGGGCATCGTCCTCGGCAAGCTGCGCAACCTCGGAGTGGCCGCCGTGGTCACCGTGGTGATCATGCTCATGGTGCTCGTCACCTCGGCCGGAACCGGCCTGGTGCGACGCCTCGGCGTCGACCCGACCCTGATCCGGCTCGCCGTGCCCCTGATCTCGCTCGCCCTCACCGTGCTGCTCTGCGCCGCGGTCTACCGTCTGCTGGTCGGCGGCGCGCTGCGCTGGAACGCGGCTCTGGCCGGTGGGCTGACGAGCGGCGTCATGCTCCAGGTGACGCCGACGGCGGCCGGCTACTACCTGCGATACGTCGCCGGACGCACGCCGGTCGAGCTGTTTCTCATGTTCTCCGGAGTGCTCGTCACCTGCTATCTCGCCGCCCTGGGGCTGCTCCTCGGCGCAGGTGTCACGGCGCGCGTCCAGCTCGGCCGGCGGCTGCACGGGATGCCGGGCCCGGTCCCTGTGGGCCCGGCCGCGCCGGGGTCTCCGGGGGCGCCGCCGACCACTCACTGACCCTACGAGAGGATCTTGGCCTTCTTCTTCGCGAACTCCTCTTCGGTCAGCACACCGGCCTTCCTGAGCTCGCCGAGCTGAGTGAGCAGCTCGAGCTGCGCGCGAGTGTCCTTGGTCGCAACCGAGACGTCTGGGGCCGGCGGTGCCGGCGGCGGCGAGACCGGCTGGCTCCGCGCCTCCTGGGCCTGACGCTCCTGCTCGCCCCAGCGAGCCCGCTGGCGTCGCTGTACGCGCCCATGAACCGAGCTGGCCACGGCGACTCGGCCGGCCGTCCTGAAAAGTCCCATCGCGTCTCCTCGGTTGTCAGTGTTGTTCGGCGGCGTCAAGCGCAGCCACCACGTCGTCGAGCGGAAGTCCGCCGTCGGCGATCAGCCTCGCTCCGTCGCGACGCCAAGCGTCGATCAGTCCGAGCACCCACCGATTCTCAAAGACGACCGCGACCGCGATCCCACCGGGTCGCAGAGCCGAGCCGATCTGAGCCACATCGCCCTCGTCGAGCAGTCCCGACGAGGCCCCGTCCCACACCGTCAAGTCGACCTCGTCCGCCACGGGCAGCTCACCCACTGCAACGGTGGCCACGCTGCCATCTCCTTTCTTGACGATGAACTCAACGTCAAGGATCTCGTTGACTGCACGGTCGGCGAAATCGAGCAGCATCTCGAATCCGGGCGCGCTGACCCGTCCCTCCGGGAACTCCACGGCCACGAAATCGATAGGCCCGAGCTCTCGCTCGCTTTCCGGTCTCTGGGTAACGGACATGCTGGCTCCTCTCGTGAACGCGTCAGCCACAGGGGTCATGGCATCGCGAGCGCCCGCTTCGGGCTCGTCTCGCCTGCTCGGGGTGATCCTGCCGGCGGGGTGAAGCTTCGCGCCGCGTCGATCAGGACCCGGGCGCCGAAGCCGGTGGCTCCCCTCGTCCGCCACGACCGCGAGAGGTTGGCGTAGGCGGTGCCGGCGATGTCGAGGTGGGCCCAGGGCACGCTGTCCACGAACTCGGCCAGGAACAGCGCTGCGGTGATCGCGCCCGGCTCGGCGGGGGCGCCGTAGCCGATGTTGCGCAGGTCGGCGACCTCGGACTCCAGCTGCCCGCGATAGCGGCGATCGAGCGGCAGCTGCCAGAGTGGCTCGCCGGTGTCGCGGCCGGCGCGCAACAGCTGCTGCACGAGGTCCTGGTTATTGCCGAAGAGGCCCGCGACCTCGGTGCCGAGGGCGCGCAGACAGGCGCCGGTGAGCGTGGCGACGTCGATGATCGCGTCGGGACGCCCTTCGGCGGCCATGACCAGCGCGTCGGCCATGATCAGCCGGCCCTCGGCATCGGTGTTCTGGACCTCGACGGTCGTGCCGCCGTGGATGGTGAGCACGTCGCCGAGCCGCAGCGCGGAGCCCGACGGCATGTTCTCAGCACACATCATGTAGGCGGTGACGGCGGTCGCGCAGTCGACCGCGCTCAGCGCGGACATCGCAGCCAGCACGGCGCCCGCTCCCGACATGTCGGTCTTCATCGTCGCGTGGACCGGATCACTGGGCTTGAGGCTGATGCCGCCGGAGTCATACATCACGCCCTTGCCGACCAACGCCAACCGGCCGGACGGCGTGCGGCCGTCGCCCGGCTCGCGCGGGGAGTAGGTGAGCCGGATCATCCGCGGGGGTGAGACGCTGCCGGCGTTGACGCCGAGGAGCCCGCCGCACTGCAGCTCGGCCAGCGCGCGCTCGTCGAAGATCTCGACCTCGAGATTGCGCTCGGCCCTCAGAGCCTGCGCGATCTCGGCGAAGATCGTCGCCGTCATGTGGCCGGGCGGGGCGTTGCCCAGGTCGCGGGCCAGCTGCGTGGCGTTGGCAAGCGTCTCACCCTCGCGGGCGCCACGCGCGGCGTCGTCGGTGTCGGCGCTCGCGGCGAGCACCGT
>JBAQGP010000261.1:0-12352 GCA_049287845.1 Solirubrobacteraceae bacterium
GGGCGAACGTCACCCGCGTCGCTTGAAGGGTCGCGAGCAGCGCCCGGAGCTCCCTTCCCCCGCCCGCCGTTGACGTTCCCCCTGCGCCACCGGAAAACCCCAGCGGACCGCCGGGCTACGGGGTGAAGACCACCTTGCCCATCACATCCCCGCCCAGCAGCGCGGCGAATCCCTCTCGCGCCTCGGACAGCGGCAAGGTCTGGTGGATGGCGGGCCGGATCTCGCGTTCCAGGCAGAAGCGCATGAGCCGCTCGAGCTCGTCGCGGGTCCCCATGGTGGAGCCGACCACCTGAAGCTGCAAGAAGAACACGCGGGTCAGCTCGGCCGGCGAGGCGTCGCCTGACGTCGCGCCCGACACCACCAGCTTGCCGCCCGGCTTCAGCGAACGCACCGAGTGCCCCCACGTCGCCTTGCCCACGGTCTCCATCACCGCGTCGACGCGCTCGGGGAGCCGGGCTCCGGACTCGAACGCCTGCTCGGCCCCCAGTGCCAGCGCCTCGGCGCGCTTGGCCTCCGAACGGCTCGTCACCCACACCCGCACGCCCGCGGCGCTGCCCAGGACGGTCAGGGCGGTGGCCACGCCGCCGCCGGCGCCCTGCACCAGCACGGTCATGCCCGGGGTCACGCCACCCCGGGTGAACAGCATGCGGTACGCGGTGAGCCAGGCCGTGGGCAGGCAGGCCGCATGCTCGAAGGACAGCTCGGGCGGCTTGGGAACGACATTGCGGGCCGGGACGGCCACCTTCTCGGCCAGGGTGCCCGGGTGGCGTTCGGACAGCAGCGAGCGGCGCGGATCGAGCGTCTCATCGCCGCGCCAGGAGTCGCTGGTGATCACCGCATGCACCAGGACCTCATTGCCGTCCTCGTCGGTGCCCGCCGCGTCGCAGCCCAGAATCATCGGCAGCGCGTCGGCGCCGAGGCCCACGCCTCGCAGCGACCACAGGTCGTGGTGGTTCAGCGCGGCGGCCTTGACGGTGACGGTCTTCCAGCCCGACGGGGGCGACGGATCGGGCATGTCGCCGACGGCGAGCCCCGCCAGCGGGTCCTCGGGATTGATCTCGGCGGCGTAGACGGCCAGCATCCCCCGGCACGCTACCCGTCTTTGGGCACCACCACCATCGCGGGTCGATGCCACAATCACGCAATGGCGAGAGTCGTGGCGCGCGCGAGCGCTCAGATGAGGGCCGCCCCCGACCGGGTTCTGGACCTCCTGCGCGACTACCGGGACTCACGCGAGCGGATCCTCACCAGCAACTACACCGCCTACCGGGTGGAGCGGGGCGGCAAGGGCGAGGGCACCATCTACGCCTACCACTTCGCCGCCGGCGGCCGCGAACGTGACTACCGCCTCCACGTCTACGAGAGCCCCGGCGGCCTACAGGAGTCAGACCAGCTCTCCTCGTTCGTCACGACCTGGCATGTCGACCCCTCGCCCAACGGCAGCGAGGTGACGATCGAGAGCTCGTGGGACGGCGCGGGCGGGATCGCCGGGATCTTCGAGGGCTTCTTCGCGCCGGTGGGCATGCGCCGGATCTATGGGCAGGTGCTGGCCAAGCTCGACGCGGCGCTCGAGAGCTGACCGGCGCGCCCCCGAGGGCCGACAGCCCGCCGCGAATCGAGCCGCTGAGGCCGGCTGATCGCCCGCAATGGGAGCGGCTGTTTCGCGGCTACATCGACTTCTATGAGCGCACGATCCCCGACGCGCGCTACGACCAGGCGTGGCGGGAGTTCCAGAGCGGTGACCGCATGCACGCGCTCGGCGCGCGCGTGGACGGCGAGCTGATCGGGATCGCTCACTTCTTCATCCACGCCAACACCTCGGGCCCGGACGTGTGCTACCTCCAGGACCTGTTCACCGCGCCCGAGAGCCGGGGCCAGGGCGCGGCCACCGCGCTCATCGAGGCGATCGCCGCCTGGGCGCGGGAGCGCGGTTGTCTGCGCCTGTACTGGACCACGCACGAGTCAAATGCCGCGGCCCGGCGCGTCTATGACCGCGTGGCGACCAACCGCGGCTTCATCCGTTACGAGCTCGACCTCTGAGATCCGGGCCACCGCCTACCCGGATTTCACGGTGGGTGACGTTGCCAGCGCCTGCCCGTGGGAGTCCAGCGCGCGGGCCGCGACATAGCTCGACGGGTGGGGCAGCTTGATGGGGGTCTCGAACGCCGACTTGCCGGCGCTGGCCACCACGGACATCTTTGACGGGGTCGTGCCGCCCAGCACCTGCCAGCGGGCGAGCAGGGTGGAGCCGTTCCAGCTTGCGTAGACGGTTGTGGTGCCCTTGGCCGAGCGTGTGCCGATCGATGGGGGAGCGGACGGCGTGCCCGTCCACAGGTAGCGGTAGGCACGATAACTCTGGTTGGCGTCGATGAAGCGGGCGTCGAAGACGGTCCTCCCGCGGGAGTCAAATTCCGTGATCCACGGCTGAGAGCCGAAGCCGATGAGGGAGTCGCCGTTGCGCAGCAGCTGATCCGAGCCTTCGTAGCGCGCCAGGACCGACGGGGAATGATTGTCCTGGGCGACGATCGATGCCGTCATGTGGGTCGTGTCCAGGCGCAGCGTGAGCCCGCGGGACTGCCTGTGCACGGTGGGCGGTCCGGCGCCGTCGTCGAAGATGGTCATGAGACCATTGGAGAGAAGGCGCGCGTCGTGCTGGAAGGCGAACGAGGTGTTCGGTCCCATCTTGAAGCTCGAGGACTTGCCCCCCAACGTCCACACGATCTGACCGTTCTGGTGGGAGACGTCATAGACCGCCCACGTGTCGCGTGCGGAGATGATGACGTTTCCGCTCCCTGTCAGCTGAGCGGAGTTCAGATGGAAGTAGTCCCAGGGGTGACCGGTGTTCTTCGGGAGCGGCTGGTAGCTGGCACTGACGGGGATGTGGTCGAGGCTGTCCCACTGAAACAGGACGAGTCCGGTGGGAATGTCGATCTCCTGCACCACGCCGTCGAGCACGAGCCGGGGTTTCGCGCCGCCGGCACTGGACGTGTTCCAGAGGACCGGGTAGTACGCGGTCACCAGGGCGGTGTTCTGTCCCGTGATCGTGAACTCGTGTAGGTCGGCGTTCACCGCATTGCCTGCCCTGACGGTGGCGATGTGCTCGTAGGAGCTGTTGTAGATCTCATCGACGCCGTCTCCCGTCCCCGCGGCGCTGACATTGCCCTGCCACCAGGTCAGCGCCGGCTTGCCTTCATAGGTCTGCACGTTGAAGTCGGTCGCGGTGTCGTTGTGCGGCACGGGCTGGTACCAGATGAGTCCGCCGAAGGGTCCGATGATCATGGGGCCGTTCTGTACCGGGCCGTACTGCGGTGCGACGAACAGGTCGCCGCCGGCGGCCACCGAGGGGGATGCCCTCCTGGTCACGGTGACCGCGGCGGGGACGAGGTCCGGACGCGAGACGAACCGGGCGATGTCATTGCGGACCCGCGGCACCGGCCGCACCCCGGCGAGGGGAATGGGGCCGGGCGGGTTGGCGACGGTGAAGCTGTAGCTGCCCGCGGTGGCGCCGGCGATGGAGAGACCGGTGCCGACGGTCACCGCTTCGCCGGCCTTGAATGGCTGCGCCGGAATGAAGCTGGCGCCCTCGCCGTCGGAGTCGGCGACGATGCGACCCGGGTGGGCGCCGCTCTTGGAGCCCGTCACGGAGATGGGCCCGAGCTGACCGGCGGGCACGCCCCGGAAGGTGATCTGAGTCGACGGTGCGGCGACCCTTCCGCCTGGAATGGGGTAGACGCTGACCGGCGACGACGCCGCCTGGGCGGTGGCGGCGGACCCCAGTGCCCCTCCCACCGCCACCAGCACGGCGCACACCGCGAGCCGGAGGCGCCGCCGGTCAGAACGGATCATGCGCTGCGGGTGAGACATCGTTCTCCTATGTGCCCGGGCGTCACCGCTCGGCCGAACGCCGGTGACGGTCCGGGGTGTGGGGCCTAGTAGGAACCGGGAGGAGGCAGTGGCAGGGACTTTGGCTTGGGGAGACTGAACGCCTTGGACGTGCGCAGCAGGTGACCCTTGACGTCGAACGCCTGCACCTTGTAGACCTTGGCGCTCCTGGCCAGCTTGATCGACGTCTCAAACCCGGTCCTGGCCCTGGTCGCCACGACGGGAAGGTGGTTGGGATCAGATCCGGCCAGGACCTTCCATGCGGTGACCTGGGTGGCGCCGTCCCAGCTGGCGTAGACGGTCACCTTTCCGTTGGACCTGCGGGCGGCACCGTTCGGCGGGAAGAATGGAGTCCCCACCCAGTTGCTGGAGAACTCGGCCCGGTAGCTGAGGTCCTTGCCCGGCCAGATGGCGTCCAGCAGGAGCTGGCCGCTCTTGGAGTATTCGGAGAAGTACGGCTGCGAGCCCCAGCCGACGAGCGCATTGCCGTTGGGCAGAACGTTCATGCTGCCGAGGAATGCGGGATCCAGCGGCCGGTTGGTGTGGGCGTAGGAGGAGACGAGGGACGCCGTGTGGGTCGCGGTGTTCAACGAGAGGATGAGCCCGCCGGAGGTGCCGTTGGGCCTGGCGAACACGCCGGGACCGGTGATCGCACAGCAGTTGTCGTTGAACAGCGAGACCTGGTGATGAGGCAGCATCTGCGCGTTGTGCTGCCACGCGAAGGCGGCGCTGGCCGCCACGTTGAAGCTCGAGGCCTTCCCGCCGAGCGTCCAGACGGTCTGGTTGGTCTTGGTGTTGATCAGGTACGCGGCCCAGGTGTTGCGCATCGATACGAGCATCTGGTTGCCCGGCAGCAGCTGGATGGAGTTGATGTGGTAGGCGTCCCACGGGGTCCCGGCGGGCGCGGCCGCCGGCGGGGCGGGCTGCTCGGAGTCGGCCAGGGGAATGTTGGGCGTCGCGCCGGGGTTGAGCGCATCCCACGTGTACAGCAGCTTGCCCGTCCTGATGTCGTACTCCTGCACCCCGGAGTCATAGACGACACCGGTGGCCGAGCCGCCATAGGCGGAGAGGTCCTGCCCCGGGACGGTGCGGTAGACCGTGACCCAGAGGTCGCCGCCGCTGATGACGGCGTCGTGGACGCTGATGATCCACGGCGCCGCGGCCTTGACCGCCGCCACGTTGCGGTAGTGCTGATCGACGATGTCGACCTCGCCGCTCGTCGACGCGCCGGCGTTGGTGACGACGCCCTTCCACCACGTCAGCACGGGCTTGCCGTTGTAGGTCTGCTGGCGGAGGTTGGTGGAGGTGACCTCCGTGCCGATCGGATAGACCCAGACCGGCTGAAGCTTGGCGTCCAAGATGAGGGGTCCGCCCTCGCCGGTCAGGTTGCCGGTGACGGTGAGGTTGGGGAACGCGTCAAGCATGAAGTAGCCGGGGGCCAGCCTGCTCGTCTGGGTCCTGACGTCGGTGTGCAACATGGGCGGGTGGAGCCGGGGGGCCGACACGTACGAGAAGGCGCCCTTGGTCGTGTATGCCCCGATCGGCGCAGCGGCGTGCGCGCTGGTGGCGAACCCGCCGAGAGCGCTCAGGGCCGCCGCGCCCAGCGCAGCGCTTGACCTGCCCAGCAGCGATTTCAACGTCATCGTGGTTCCACCCATGGGTCGAGGGACAGGCTGGCATCGGACATTTGCCCGACCGAGGCGCCGAAACAGCTCACTGAGTCCCCACCGTACGCGTTGGGGCGTCAAGCCTCGATAAGTTAGCCCGGATTAAGATTCTGCGATGTTGGCATTAAGCTACGGGCGGTGTCGGCGGTGGCCGGCGGCGAACGTCACAGAGACATGGCCGGCCGTCCAGCAATCAGCCGCGCCGCGGCAGTCCTCGAACCGCGTGAGATAGGCGTGCAGCATCGCCACCTGCACGGGTGAGAGGCTCGCCGCGAGGTTGTCGAGCTCGTTGGGGTCGTTGCGGAGGTCGTAGAACTCCCGCTCCCCGTCGCGGTACTCGACGTAGAGGAGGTCCGAGGTTCTCATCGCCTCATAGGAGGGGGGATTGCCGCTGGAACGGGTCTGTTCGTCGGGGTCGTTGCGGTCGGGCTTGGGTCCGTGGTGCTCGACGAGGATCGCGTTGCGCCAGTCGCTGGGTATGTCGCCGCGAATGATCCCAAGGAGGCTGCGGCCGTCGCCGGTGTCCAGGCTGGTTCCGCCGATCTGCGCGAACGTCTCGGCCAGGTCGACGTTCTCGGTCAGCGTGTCGCTCGAGGTGTCGACCGGCACGCCAGGGCCCGTGACGACCAGCGGGACGTGGATGTCGGTGTCGAACGCGGTCAGCTTGCCGGGAGTCAGCCGGTACTCGCCCGTGTGCAGCCCGTTGTCGGAGCTGAAGACGATGTAGGTGTCGTTGGCCAGACCGTCGGCTTGCAGCGCGGTCCGAACCTGGTCGATCATGTCGCCCACGGCCTGCACGTCCTGCACCCGGCGGCGGAACGCCCGATTGATCCTCCTGATCTGGTGATCGGTCAGCGGGGGATGCCCCGCCAGCCACAGCGGCGGGTTGGTGGGCAGGACGTCGAAGCTGGGGGGACGCGGCGCCATCAGGCCCGGGAACAGATGGGCGTCACGCGGCGCCGGGACGTAGGGGGTGTGCGGCGCGAAGGTGGCGAGCTCCAGGAAGAACGGCCTGCCCGTGGCGGCCGACCGATCGATGAAACGCACCCCGCGCCGTGTGATCACGTCGGTGAGGTAGTCCTGCGGGGCGTGGCCGAAGTAGTGGATCGTCCCGTTGATGTTGAGCTTGTAGTCAAACTCGCGATAGCCCCAGCCGGCCACATCCCATTCAGACCATCCGGGGGGCACGTCCGTGTTGGCGATGGGCGATCGTTTCGGACCCTCGAGGTAGCCGTTGATGTACTTGCCCATCATGGCGGTGCGGTAGCCCTCGCGCTGGAGGGCGAGGTTGAAGGTGCGGTCCTCGTCGCCGTGGTTGTAGAACGCCTTGAGCCCCCCGAAGGGGCCGGCGTTGGTGAAGACGCCGCTGTCGTGGGGAAACTGACCGGTGAAGATCGTCGAGCGCGACGGGCAGCACAGCGAATCCGAGACGAAGTAGTTGTGGAACGACATGCCGTCGCGCTGGAGCGCCTGCACCTGAGGCATATAGGCCAGCAGGTCCATCGACAGGTCGTCGGTGAGGATGAACACGATGTTGGGGTGACTGGCCCCCGCACGCAGGGTGGCCCGCCGGCCGGTGGCACCGTTCCCGGCGCCGGTGCCGGCACCCGACTGGTGAGCGGCCGACCCGTCCCCGTGGCTCCTGGCCAGCTCGACCGCGACCACCGCAATGGCGGCGACGAGCACCAATGCGAGCGCGACGCCGCGTGACCTCAAGGCATTGGTCTCCAACTCGCGCTTCTGCTCAGGGTGTGCCGACAGCCCCCGGATGATGATCCCAAGATAGCGGCGCCAGAGGTCGGGGGTGGATCAGCCGTATCGGTTTCCTGACCGCCTGAGCTCGACGGGCCTGAGGTGATCTTGCTCCCCGGCGGGTCAGTCCCAGCGACCCAGCGGGTACTCGATCGTGGCCTGGGCGGCCGCGATGCGGGCGATCGGAACGCGATAGGGCGAACAGGAGACGTAGTCCAGCCCGGCGCGGTGGAAGAACACCACGGACTCGGGGTCGCCGCCGTGCTCGCCGCAGATCCCCAGCTTGAGGCCGGGGTGGGCCTCGCGGCCGACCCACGCCCCGAGCCGCACGAGCCAGCCGACGCCCGGCTTGTCGATCGTCTCGAACGGGCTGCGGTCGATGATGTTGCGCTCCAGGTAGGTCGGCACGAACTTGGACTCGACGTCGTCGCGCGAGAAGCCGAGCGCCGTCTGGGTGAGATCGTTGGTGCCGAAGCTGAAGAAGTCGGCGAAGCGGGCGATGCGGTCGGCGACGAAGCAGGCCCGCGGCAGCTCGATCATCGTGCCCACGGTGTAATCGGTGCCGATCTCCAGGCCCTCGTCGTCGCCCACCGCCTGCACCAGCGCTCGCATGATCTCCAGCTCGTGCTCATAGTCGACGAGCGGGATCATGATCTCGGGGTGGGGCGCCTCGTCGGCGGCCTTGGCGGCGCGCAGGATCGCGTGGACCTGCATCTCGTAGATCTCGGGGTAGAGGATCCCCAGCCGGACGCCGCGCGTGCCGAGCATCGGGTTCTCCTCGGAGATCTCCTGGACGCGCTCCTGCATCCTCTCCAGCCTCTCGAGGTCGTAGCTGTCCTCGATGCGGGCCCGCTCCACCGCGGCGGCGAGCTCCGGCAGGTTGGGCAGGAACTCGTGCAGCGGTGGGTCGAGAAGGCGCACCGTGACCGGCAGGCCGGCCATCGCCTTGAAGATGCCCTCGAAGTCCTCCTGCTGGAGCGGGAGCAGTTCGGCCAGCGCGGCTTTGCGCGACTCGCGGTCGTTGGCCATGATCATCGCTCGCATCTTGGGCTGGCGGTCCTCGGCCATGAACATGTGCTCGGTCCGGCACAGGCCGATGCCCTGCGCGCCGAACCGGCGGGCCTTCTCGGCGTCTTCGGGCGTGTCGGCGTTGGTCCGGACATCCATGCGCCGGACCTCGTCGGCCCATGCCAGCACCTGCTCGAAGTTCTCGTCGACCTGCGCCTCCACCAGCGGCACGTCGTCGGTGGTGACCTGGCCCTTGGTCCCGTCGATGGCGATGCGATCGCCCTCGTGCAGCTTCGTCCCGTCGGCGCTGACCGTTTTGGCCACCGGGTCGATCTCCAGCGACTGAGCGCCGACCACCGCGGGCCGGCCCATGCCGCGCGCCACCAGCGCCGCATGCGATGCCTTGCCTCCCTCGCTGGTGAGGATCCCCTTGGCGGCGTGAAAGCCCGCGACGTCCTCGGCGTCGGTGAAGGGGCGCACGAGGATCACGTCGCGCCCCTCCTGTGCGGCGGCCACCGCGTCGGCCGCGGTGAAGACGATCTCGCCCTTGGCCGCACCCGGCGAGGCATTGACCCCCGAGGCCAGCACCTCGAACTGCGCCTGGGGATCGAAGGTGGGGTGAAGCAGCGCGTCCAGCGAACCGGGGTCGATCGTCATCAGCGCACGCTCGCGGCTGAGCAGCCCCTCCTCGACGGCGTCGACCGCGAAGCGCACCGCCGCCTGCGCGGGACGCTTGGCGTTGCGCGTCTGGAGCATGTAGAGCTGCCCCTCCTCGACGGTGAACTCGGTGTCCTGCATGTCCTCGTAGTGGGCCTCGAGCGCCCGCAGGATCTCCATGAGCTGGTCGTGGACCTCGGGCATCCACTCCCTCATCTCCGAGATGTCGCGCGGGGTCCGCACGCCCGACACGACGTCCTCGCCCTGCGCGTTGGGCAGGAAGTCGCCGCTGGGCTCCGGCGCGCCCGTGACCTCGTCGCGGGAGAACGCCACCCCCGAGCCCGACGTGTCGCCCTTGTTGCCGAACACCATCTGCTGGACGTTGACCGCGGTGCCCCACTCGTCGGGGATGTGGTTCAGGCGCCGGTAGGACACGGCGCGCTCGCCGACCCAGGAGTCGAACACCGCCCGGATGGCCAGCCGCAGCTGGTCCTGCGGGTCCTGCGGGAAGTCCTCGCCGGTGTGCTCGGCGTAGATGCCCTTGAACGTCTCGGTGAGCTCGGAGAGCGCGGCGACGTCGAGCTCGGTGTCCTCGCTGACCCCCCGCGCCTCCTTGGCCGCCTTGATGGCGTCCTCGAACTTCTCGCCGGGGATGCCGCGCGAGACATTGCCGAACATCTGCACAAAGCGCCGGTAGGAGTCCCAGGCGAAGCGGTCGTTGCTCGTCGTCTCGGCCAGGCCCCTGACCGACTCGTCGTTGAGTCCGAGGTTGAGCACCGTGTCGAGCATCCCCGGCATCGACTCCCGCGCGCCCGAGCGCACCGACACCAGCAGCGGGTCATCGCGGTCGCCCAGCGTCTTGCCCGCCTGCTCCTCGAGCCTCGCCAACGCCTCTGACACCTCCGCCGCCATCCCCTCGGGCTCCTCGCGGTCGGCGCGCATGTACTCGACGCAGGCCTCGGTGGTGATGGTGAAGCCGGCCGGGACCCGGTCGGGGCCGAGCACCCGGGTCATCTCCGCGACGTTCGCCCCCTTGCCACCAAGGAGGTCGCGCATGTCCCTCGAGCCCTCGGCGAAGTCGTAGACCCACTTCGTCACGGCCGGATCCTATCCCCGATCCGGCGTCGCGCGCAGTGCTTCTATGCGGTCCCCGCCGCCAGGGCCCGGGGCTCGAGGTCGAAGGCCTCGGCGATGAGCTCGTAGGAGCGGCGGCGCACGCCGTGGTCATAGGTGATGGTGACCACGATGACCTCGTCGGCGTGGTAGGCGCTGGCCACCGCCTCGATGCCCGCTCGGACCTGATCCGGCGAGCCGACCACGCCCCGACGTCCGGGGATGTCCCCGGCCGGCGTGAGCCGCGCCTCGCGCGCGAGGAACTCGGCCGCCTGCTCGGGCGGCGGGACGGCGATGAGCTGACCGCGGCGCAGCAGCGTGAACGACATCCGGCTGCTCGAGGCCAGGAACTGGGCCTCCTCCTCGGTGGGGGCCGCCAGGGCCCACACCGCGACGGCGGTGCGCGGCGCCTTGAGATCGCGGGCGGGCGTGAAGCGCTCACGGTAGGTGCGGGCGATGTCCGCGCCGTTGGGGTTGATGAAGTCCGCGAAGGCATAGCGCAACCCCAGCTCGCCGGCCCAGATGGCGCTCTGCTCCGAGGAGCCCAGCAGCCACGGGACGGGGACCTGCGGGCGGCCGGGAAGGGTGGCGGCGAGGTGGCGGAACGGGTGCTCCTCCGGCAGGTCGTCGTCGAAGTAGCCGAGCATCTCGGCCAGCTTCTGGGGAAAGTCGTCGGCGGCCGCCTGGCGGCGGTCCTGCTGGAGCGCGAACGTCGTCAGCGGATCGGTCCCGGCGGCGCGGCCGATACCCAGATCGATCCGGTCCGGGAACAGCGCGGCGAGGATCGTGAAGGACTCCGCGACCTTGAGCGGGCTGTAATGAGGCAGCATCACGCCGCCGCTGCCGACGCGGATCCCCTCGGTGGCGGCCGCGAGGGGGCCGATGAGCACCTCGGGGCTGGGGCCCGCCAGCATCGGTCCGCCGTGGTGCTCGGCGACCCAGTAGCGGGTATAGCCCAGCGCGTCGGTGAGCCGGGCCAAATCGATCGTGTTGTGCAGTGCGTCGGCTCCGGTGGAGCCTTCGGCGATGGGGGACTGATCGAGGACGGAGAGCAGCATGCCCTCGATCTTAGTTCGATGGGTTTCGTACCTTGCCGCGAATGCCTCGAGCGCCGCGGAAGATGGCGATCGGGGTCGTCGCGAGGGGAAAGTCGATTGGTACTGCTAGAAAGCAGCCGCAATGCCAGTCAGCGCGCAGGCGCTCCGTGAGGTCGCCGCCACGCGGTATGTGACGCCGCTGCGCGAGGGCGGGTCGCTGCCGGGCCTGGTCGAGGCCGACGACGATGGCCTCTACGTGGCCAAGTTCCGCGGCGCGGGGCAGGGGGTGCGTGCGCTCGTGGCCGAGGTGATCATTGGCGAGCTGGCGCGCGGCGCCGACCTGCTGGTGCCCGAGCTCGTGACGGTGGCGATCGACCCCCGCCTGGGCGCCGCGGAGCCAGATCCGGAGATCCAGGAGCTCATCGCCGCGTCCGAGGGCGTGAACCTCGGCGTCGACTTCCTCCCCGGCGCGCTGCCCTACACCCCCGCGGGGGCGTGGCAGCCCTCACCCGAGCTGGCCGCCGACATCGTGTGGCTCGACGCGCTGGCCACCAACGTCGACCGCACCGCGCGCAACCCGAATCTGCTCCTGTGGCACGACCGCCTGTGGGTCATCGACCACGGCGCCGCCCTGTATCTCCAGCATGGCGGCCTTGATCCCGACGCCCATGCCGAGCGCCCGTTCGGACTCATCGCCGATCACGTCCTGCTGGGAAGAGCCGGGCCGATCGCGGAGGCCGACGAGCGTATGCGCGCGCGGTTGGGGGACGCGGCGGTCGCCGCCGCGGTCGATCTCGTGCCCGCGGAGTGGCTCGCCGGGGCCGACCCCGGGCCGGTCTATGCCGAGTATCTGATGCGCCGGCTGGCCGCCGGCCGATTCGTGGAGGAGGCCGAGCGTGCCCGAGCCGGACGCTAAGCCGTTCACCTACCTCATCCTGCGCGTCGTTCCCAGCGTCGAGCGGGGCGAGCGCTTCAACGTGGGTGTCGTCCTCTTCTGCCGCCAGAAGGGGTTCCTGGCGGCGCGGGTGGCCCTCGACTCCGCGCGGCTGGCGGCGCTGGCGCCAGCGATGTCCCCGACGGAGGTGAGCGAGGTCCGCGAGCATCTGTCGGCGCTGGTCCGCGTCGTCGAGGGCGCGGACGACGCGGGTCCGATCGCCGCGCTGCCGGCGTCAGAGCGGTTCGGCTGGCTGGCGGCGCCGTCGTCGACGATCGTCCAGGCCTCCGAGGTCCACACCG